>NZ_MJGL01000023.1:138013-138389 GCF_001864855.1 Curtobacterium sp. MCBA15_005 | reverse complement strand
CACGGGCCTCCCGTCCGCCGGTCCCCGCGTTCTCGTGCCCGCGGGACGCCGTCGTCTTCGGAAAGCGCGTCTCAGCGCACGTACGAGCCGGAGGTGAGGTCCTCGACCAGGGACGGCCGCGACGGACGCCAGCCGAAGGCCGACCGGGCGTGCGCGCCGGACGCCTCCTGGTGCAGCAGCAGGGCGTCGGCGTAGTCCCGCCCGAGCCGATCCCGGCTCGCGTCGACGCTCTCGGCGACGACCGGTGCACCGTGGGCTCCGGCCTCGGCGATCTGGCGGACGGTCGGGTTGTCCCCGGTCGCGGCGACGATGTACCCGTCGGGCTCGCCGCGGTGCAGCGCGAGGACGTAGAGCTCGCCGAGGTCGTCGACGTGCA
>NZ_MJGL01000023.1:125247-137335 GCF_001864855.1 Curtobacterium sp. MCBA15_005 | reverse complement strand
GAGGTCGTCGACGTGCACCGTCGTCCACCGCTGGGAGCCGTCACCCACCAGCCGCACCGGCTGCTCGCCGTCGCTGACGAACATCGCCGGGATGCCGGCGCCGCGCCCGTACACGATGCCGGGGGCGACGATGGTGCTCCGCACGTCGCTCGCCCGCAGCAGGGCCTCGTTCGGTCCGCGCCAGGCGGTCAACGCCGGCGGGTCGAGCGGCGACTGCTCGGAGATGTCCGTCGAGTCGCCGAAGGTGAAGATCCCACCGGTGTGCACGAACGGCTTCGGTGTGCCAGCCAGGGCACCGATCGCGGTGCCGATGAAGTCCGGGTCGACGCCGGGCGCCGATGCCGTGTGGACCACACCGTCGCTCTCGTGCAGCAGCCGTTCGACGACGGCGGTGTCGGTGACGTCGCCGACCAGTGCCCGACCACCGGCGTCACGGACGTGTTGGGCCTTCTCGTCGGACCGGACGAGCGCGGTCACCTCGTCGCCGTGGGCCACGAGGGAGCGGAGGACGGAGGAGCCGATGTAGCCGGACGCGCCGGTGAGGAAGACGTGCATGCGGCCAGCCAACCACGGCGGCCGGGCGGCGTCGCCGTAGCCGTCGGCGGCGTCGGCGTCGTCGTCGCTAGGAGGTCAGGGTCCAGGCGCGGCGTTTCACGAGCACGTGGCCGCGCGAGGTCGTGAGTCGGCTCCACGGACCCGTCTCGAACAGCCGGACCGGGTCGTGCCCGAGGAACCCGAGGCTCTCGCCTGCGAAGCCCGCACCGGCGGGCAGGTGTTCGACGCCCGGGACCGGTCGGCCCCAGACCTCGGCACGGATCCGCCGGACGATGGCCTCGCCCGAGTTGGACGGCACCGCATCGGCGACCTCGGCGATCCCGTCGCGGGTGGCCCGGCGGAGGAGTTCCGGGGAGACGTCCGGCAGCGGCACCCAGCCACCGCGGGGCGGGGAGATGGCCGCCCACGTCACGGTGTGCACCTCGTGCGGCAGCTCGACCTCGATCGGGGTGGCCCGCGTCGGGTCGGCACCCTCGGCGTGTTCGGCGTCCTGCGCCTCGGCCAGCAGGCGGAGGCGCTCGAGGAGCGACTGCAGCGGGACCACGGTGTCGATCGACGCGGGCTCGGTGAGCGAGAACGTGCGGAGCCCGAGCACCGTCGGCAGTTCGTCGAGCAGCCCGAGCGGGTAGAGGATCGCCGTGTAGACGGCCAGGACGCCGGAGTCGGCGATGAGCCGGACCGAGCCGTCCTCGATCCGAGCGGCACGTCCGAGGTACGTGCGGAGGTCACCGAGTGAGGCGGCGTCGGGAAGCGTGAACGAGTTGCCCATGTCGTCCCCGATCCTACCGGCCATCGGCGCCGCGCAGCCTGGGCGCGACGACCTGCGACGGCGGCGGGCAGCCGTTCGTAGACTGCACAGCGTGAACGGCGAACCCGACTTCCTGCGGACCCTGCGACTCGAGGACACCGGCGCGAGCACGGGCGAGACGATCCTGACCGGTGCCAGCCACTGGTCCCCCGGCGGACGGGTGTTCGGCGGCCAGGTCCTGGCGCAGTGCATCGTCGCCGCGCAGCGCACGATCGAGGGACGCGACGTCCACTCGATGCACGGCTACTTCCTGCGTCCCGGCGACATCGACGTGCCGATCACCTTCGGCGTCGAGCGCATCCACGACGGCCGGTCGTTCGCGGCCCGTCGCGTGCAGGCCTACCAGCGGGGTGTCCCGATCTTCTCGATGATCGCGTCCTTCCAGGTGCCGGACACCGGCATCGAGCACCAGGACCCGTACCCGGTGGACACCCCGGACCCGGAGTCCCTGCCGTCGGCCGCGTCGATCCTGTCCGCGATCGATCACCCGGTCGCACGTGCCTGGGCCGCGCGGTCCATCGACCTGCGACACGTCGAGGGACCGGTGTTCGTCGATGTGCAGGGCGAGCACGTGCCACACCAGGCGGTCTGGTTCCGGGTGCAGGGCGACCTGCCGGAGGACCCGGCGCTCCACCGTGCGGTGCTCGGGTACGCGAGCGACCTGTCGATCCTCGAGCCGATCATGCGGCGGCACGGCGTCGCCTGGGGCACTCCGGGGGTCAAGAGCGCGAGCCTCGACCACGCCATGTGGTGGCACCGCGACGGTCGCGCCGACGAGTGGATCCTGTACACGCAGGAGTCGCCGAGCGCACAGGGCGGACGGGGACTCGCGTTCGGCCGGATGTTCTCCCGTGACGGCAAGCTGCTGGCCACCGTCGCCCAGGAGGGCATGATGCGGGTGCCTACGGCCGGCTGAACTGCACCGGTTCCTCGAGGTAGCGCTCGCACGCGGCCCGCTCGGTGTCGGTCAGTCGGCGCGGACGGTTCGTCGCCGCGTCGACCATCACGAGCGCGGTCGTCGCCCGGGTGTACAGGACAGCCGGGTGCTGTCCCGCCGGCGACCAGACCTCGTACGAGACGTCGATGCTCGCACCCCCGAGCCGCCCGATCCACATCTGGATGTCGAGCGGCTGACGGAGGTACGGGATCGACTCCAGGTACTCGAGGCGCTGGCCGGCGATCACCGTCATGGTGCCCGAACCGGGCCGACCGTCGATGATCGGCTCGGGCAGGTCGCCGTCCGGGTCCTCACCCGGGTCCGCACCCCAGAACCCCACGATGCGCGCCTCTTCGAACAGGCGCAGCATCGCGGAGTTGTTGACGTGACCGTAGGCGTCGATGTCGCTCCACCGCATGCGGATGGGAGCGTGCAGTCTCGCCACGAGGGTCAGTCGCGGGTGAGCTTGCGGTACGTCGCGCGCCCGGGCTTCGCGGCATCGGCGCCGAGGCGCTCGATCTTGTTCTCCTCGTAGGCCTCGAAGTTGCCCTCGAACCAGTACCAGTTCGGCGTGCCGTCCTCGTTGAGGCCCTCCCACGCCAGGATGTGCGTGGCGATGCGGTCGAGGAACCACCGGTCGTGGGTGATGACCACGGCGCAACCGGGGTACTCGAGCAGGGCGTTCTCGAGGCTGCCGAGCGTCTCGACGTCCAGGTCGTTGGTCGGCTCGTCGAGGAGCAGCAGGTTGCCACCCTGCTTGAGCGTCAGCGCCAGGTTCAGACGGTTGCGCTCACCACCGGACAGGATGCCGGCGCGCTTCTGCTGGTCCGGGCCCTTGAAGCCGAACTGCGACACGTAGGCGCGGGACGGGATCTCGGTCTTGCCGACCTGGATGTAGTCGAGTCCGTCGGACACGACCTCCCACAGGTTCTTGTTCGGGTCGATGCCGCCACGGGTCTGGTCGACGTAGGAGATCTGGACGGTGTCACCGATCTTCAGCGTGCCGCCGTCGAGGGGCTCGAGCCCGACGATCGTCTTGAAGAGCGTGGTCTTGCCGACGCCGTTCGGGCCGATGACGCCGACGATGCCGTTGCGGGGCAGCGTGAACGACAGGTCGCCGATGATGACGCGCTCACCGAACTGCTTGCGCAGGTGCTCGGCGTCGATGACCTGCGAACCCAGACGCGGGCCGACCGGGATGACGATCTCCTCGAAGTCGAGCTTGCGGGTGCGCTCGGCCTCGGTGACCATCTCCTCGTAGCGGGCGAGACGGGCCTTCGACTTCGCCTGACGGCCCTTGGTGTTGCTCCGGACCCAGTCGAGCTCCGAGGACAGGCGCTTCGCGAGCTTGGCGTCCTTCTTGCCCTGGACCTCGAGGCGAGCGCGCTTCTTCTCGAGGTAGGTCGAGTAGTTGCCCTCGTACGGGTACAGGCGGCCGCGGTCGACCTCGGCGATCCACTCGGCGACGTGGTCCAGGAAGTACCGGTCGTGGGTCACGGCGAGGACGGCACCGTGGTACTGCTGCAGGTGCTGCTCGAGCCAGAGCACGCTCTCGGCGTCGAGGTGGTTGGTGGGCTCGTCGAGGAGGAGCAGGTCGGGCTTCTGGAGCAGCAGCTTGCAGAGCGCGACGCGGCGCTTCTCACCACCGGACAGGTGCGTGACGAGTTCGTCCCCCGGGGGGCACTGCAGCGCGGCCATGGCCTGCTCGAGCTGGGAGTCGAGGTCCCACGCGTCAGCGGCGTCGATGTCTTCCTGCAGCGTGCCCATCTCGGCCAGGAGCGCGTCGAAGTCGGCGTCCGGCTCGGCCATGAGCGCCGAGATCTCGTTGAAGCGCGCGAGCTTGCCGTGGATCTCGCCCACGCCTTCCTGCACGTTCTCGAGCACGGTCTTGCTCTCGTCGAGCTCCGGCTCCTGCATGAGGATGCCGACGCTGAAGCCCGGCGTGAGCTTCGCCTCGCCGTTGGACGGCTGGTCGAGACCCGCCATGATCTTCAGGATCGTCGACTTGCCAGCACCGTTCGGTCCGACGACGCCGATCTTGGCGCCGGGGAGGAACGACATCGTGACGTCGTCGAGGATCAGCTTGTCGCCGACCGCCTTGCGGGCGCGGACCATCTGGTAGATGTACTCAGCCATATCTCGATGAGTCTACTGAACCCGGCCCGCTGCCGGAACGCGCACAAGGGGTGTTGCATCGGCACACTTCGACGTACGGTTGCCTCGCCTTCCACCAGAGGCCTCGTCGTCCACACGGAGATCAGGATCAGGGACATGCCCACAACACGAATCCGCCGGCTCGCACTCCCCCTCGTCGGAGCGGTCGCACTCGCGGTCGGTCTCGTCGCACCCACCGGCGCGACGGCATCGGCAGCCACCGTCGCCCCGCACGGCACTCCGCTGGTCGAGTACACCGCCAACATCACCCAGGGCGGGGCCGGCACCGGGTACTCCTCGTACATCAACGTGCACGACGCCTACAACAACGCGTTCTCCGTGGGGATCCAGTCCGACAAGGGGTCCACCGTGAGCAAGGGTGCGCCGCGGTTCATCTGGGAGCGCGTGCAGAACGGCAAGTTCACGTACGGCTACCTCGGCCCGGCGACCCACAACGTGACCCCGGTCGGACTCCGCTTCTACCCGAACAACGTCGGGACCTTCTTCGCGAACGGCCACACGATCGCGGCGGTCGGCCTGAACCTGAAGGGGCGCCTGTTCTTCAACGTCGAGGGGAACGGCCGCCTGAACGGCGACGTCGTCCACTCGTCGATGCGCAACGTGAAGATCACGGTGCGCAACAAGCCCGGCGTGAGCGGTCTGCAGGGCACGTGGAACACGAACTTCTCGTTCCACGGCCTGAAGGCACGCCAGGTCAACTCGCCGGCGGTCCAGGGAGCGACGTTCTGGGTGGACGGCCGTGTGAGCGGCCTGCCGAAGGGCGGCAACTGGGACACGACCGAAGTGGCGGGCATCGGCATGATCACCCAGCGCTGGTGATCGTCGGACACTGATCCGCGCGACGGGCATCACGCGGCCGTGCGTTCGTGCTCCTCGGGTGCGTCCAGGGCGCGCAGGCCGTCGACCCGACCGGCGTCGTCGAGATCGTGGTCGTGTTCGTCGTCCCGATCGACGTGGTCGGGCTCGACGTGATCGACCGGCTCATCGCCGTCCGCCCGGGCCTGGTCGTGCCCAGGAGCCGACCCGGGCTCGTCCGGGGTCGGGCCGCGCACCTCGCCGGTCCGGGGGTCGACGTCCGGGGTGACACCCGGCGTCACCGCCGAGTCCGAGGTGTGTCGAGGCACCTTGACCCAGTTGCTGATGCCCCACGCCAGGTCGTGCCCGATGCCGTCGGCGTCGATCTCGACCGAGGTCCCACCGCGACCGTCGCGTTCCCACGTGCGGATGCGGACCCGGCCGGCGACGACGATCCGGTCGCCCTTCTTCAGGGACTTGAACACGTTCGATGCGAGCGACCGGAACGCGGTGACGGTGTACCAGTTGGTCGCGCCGTTGACCCAGGCGGCGGTTGCCCGGTCCCAACGGCGTGAGGGCGACGCGAGTCGGAGACTCGTGATGGCGATGCCGGTCTCGGTGACGAGGTGCCGGGGCTCGGTGGCGACGATTCCGCAGACGGTGATGATGTCGTTCATGCGTCGATCGTCACGGAGCCCGGGGCTGCATCAGCGGCCCCGGGCTCGATCTGTGGCGTGTGGACCCGATCAGGCGACCTGTGGAGGACGAGTCCCCCGGGCCTCCTGTCCGGACCCGCTCAGTGGGCTCGGAACTCGGGCCGGGCGGCCAACGGTCCGAGCGCGGCGTGGACCGCACCCTTCGCGGAGTCGAGGGACGGGTAGGGCCCGCCCGCCCGTCGACGTCCGTAGAGCTCGACCTGGAAGCCGTCCGCCGCCCGGTGGATGCTGCCCACCGCGCCGGCCGGACCGATGGCGACCCAGGTTCCCGTGTTGTCCGTCATGTTCGAACCACCTCCTTGTGGCCCTGCCGTCCCGGGGTCAGGACGCCAGGATGTACTGACTGTAGGCCTTCCGGACCTTGTTCACCTTGGGCAGCGCCACTGCGAGGCAGTAACCCTGGCCCGGGTTCTTCGCGAAGAAGTCCTGGTGGTACTCCTCGGCGCGGTGGAACGTCGAGAGCGGCTCGATGGTGGTGACGATGCCGCCGTCCCAGATGTCGGAAGCCCGCTCGATCGCGCGCTCGAACAGCTCGCGCTGCGCGTCGTCGGCCGGGAACATCGCCGAGCGGTACTGCGTGCCGACGTCGGCGCCCTGACGGTTCAGCTGACGGGGGTCGTGCAGCGTGAAGAAGACGTCGAGGATCACGTCGGCGGGGATCACCGACTCGTCGAACGTCACGGCGACCGCCTCGGCGTGCCCCGTCGTGCCGGTGCACACCAGTTCGTAGGAGGGCTCCTCGACGTGTCCGCCGACGTAGCCGGACACCACGTCCTGCACACCCTGGAGCGTGCGGTACACGGCGTCGAGACACCAGAAACATCCACCTGCGAGCACGAACGTGGTCATGGCCACTCCCTCTCTCCGGGCCGCAGATGCAGCCGCCTCGTTCCTCCACAACAGTGTGCGCGGAGACCCTGTTCCCCAGATCTGATGGCACCCCTCGGCGTGTCGGTGGTCCGCCGTAGCGTCGGGTTCACACCGACCAGGAGGCCAGCGATGCAGACCATCACCGAACCCGCACTGCGGATCCGCACCGTCCCGCTGGCCCGCGCCCGGGGCGACTACCGGATCCTCGACGTCCGCGACGACCTGAGCCGGGTCACCCGGGCCAACGGCGAGATCGTCGGGTACGTCGACCGCATCGACGTCGCCGGCGACACCGCGTACCGTGCCCGCCGGTACGTCGCGACCGAGCGCCGGTTCGTCGAGCTGCCGAGCGTGTGGTCGGCCGACGACGCCGTGGACACCCTGCGCTGGTCATGATGTTCCAGATTGGAATCATCTGCGGTGGGATGCGCGGAACGCCGTCCGGCCTCCCCGACGCCTGAACGTTCCGTGGGTATGGTGCGCGCATGGACTGGTGGAACGACCTGACCGACTGGACTTCGTCCGACACGGGTTGGCGGGTGCTCTCGGGCGCTGTGATCCCCTTCGTCGCCATCGTCGTGGCGGGCGTCATCGCGGCGCTCATCGGGCGCAGCGCGACGAAGCGGGTCGTGGCGCTGCAGGAGCGGGAATCGAAGAACGCGGCCGTCGCCGCGATCCTGACGGCTGCGCGCAAGGCAGCTGCGTGGGGATCGCTCGGACACGACGAGCGGGCCTACGCCGACCACCTCGCCGAGGACGCCGACATCCGGCTACGCCTGCTCCCCGTGCAGGGCGCGCCGCTGGCTGCCAACTGGGCACAGCACGAGATCGCCGACATCAAGAAGAACTCGTCGACGTTCAGCTTCCAGGCCGACCAGTCCCTCGCCGAGTTCCGAGACCGCCTGCTCGACTGGCAGGCGCGACCGAGCCGTGCCCGCAAGCTCTTCAAGGCAGACCTCGAGCGCTGGAAGTTCGAGTCCCCGGACCCCGACGCCGACCTGATCAAGCGCCAGCAGGACTGGAACGCCGACCAGGCCGAACCCCCGCGCACGCAGGCGCAGGCGCAGGCGACGGCAACGGCCCCGGCCGCTCCCGCCGAGCGTCCCACCCCGACGACGACCTCGCTGCGTCCGGCGCAGCGCCCCGCGTCCGCACCCTCGACTCCTCCGGCACCGGCCGCTGCCGCCCCCGGTGCTGCTGCGCCCGGTGCTGCTGCACCGGCTGCTGCCGGCGGGACGACCCCGTCGTTCTCGGTGAACCGCGGTGCGGGCACGAACCCGAACCGCGGCACCACCGACCCGAACGCCACGCGTTCCTTCGGTGACAACACCACCCGCGTCTACGGCGACGACGAGGCTGCACCACAGGTCCGTCCGACGCTCGGTACCCCGACCTCGCCCGCCCGCTCCCCCCAGGGCCGCGGCACGGACGACACCGAGGTCGTGGACGACGCCAGCGCCACCCGCGCCTTCGGCGACACCGACCGCGCACCGCGGAACGACCGCCCGTCCTCGTCCGACCGCCCCGTCGCGACGCCCACCGCAGCCGACGCACACGTCAACCGGGCACCCGCGAACCACGTCCCGCCCGCCTCGGCACCCCGGGTCGACACCCCCGGCGCGACGAACACCACGTCCGTCCCGACGCGGCTGAACCAGGCCCCCGCAGAGCCGGCCGACGCGAACGAGACGTCCGAGGCGCCGTACACGCAGCCGATCAGCGCCGCCGAGCTCCGACGCCGCGCCGCGGACGACGACGAGTAACAGCCACCACAACGAGCAGTAGCCAGCACGACGAGTAGTAGCCAGCACGACGAGAACAGGGCCGCCATCCGGAGAGGATGGCGGCCCTGTTCGTCTTCGGCGCCCCCGGCAGGAATCGAACCCGCGGCACGGTGGGTAGAAACCACCTGCTCTATCCACTGAGCTACGGAGGCGAGCAGCGTCGATTGTAGCGGCGAGCGGCCCTCAGACGCTCGATGCACGCCCCGCCGCGTCGCCGCGACAGGGCTCGGCGGTCGCCCAACGGTCGGCCACCGTCTGCTCCCCGTTCCCCTCCACGACACCCGCGCTTCGTAGCGTCCGGAGCATGCGCACCACCGGTTCCGTCCTCGCCGTCGTGCCCGCCCGTGCCGGGTCGAAGGGGATCCCCGGCAAGAACCTCCGCACGGTCGCGGGTCGTTCGCTGGTCCGTCGAGCGGTCGAATCGGCACGACGTTCCGCGCGCATCGACGAGGTGGTCGTCACGACCGACGGCGACGCCATCGCCGCCGAGGCCGTCGCCGCCGGTGCCGCCGTGGTCCGCCGTCCACCCGAGCTCGCCGGCGACGAGGCGTCCTCGGAGTCCGCGCTGCTGCACGTCCTCGACGCGATCAGCACGCCGCTGCCCGAGGTCCTCGTCTTCTTGCAGGCGACCTCGCCGTTCATCGACCCGGCCGACCTCGACGCCGCCGTCGCGCGCGTGGTCGACGGGCACGCCGATGCGGTGTTCGCCGCCGCTCCGTCACACGCGTTCCTGTGGCGGACCGCCCCGGATGGCACGGCGGTCGCAGTGAACCACGACGCTGCGACCAGGCCCCGTCGGCAGGACCGCGAGCCCGAGTACCGCGAGACCGGCGCCTTCTACGTGATGCGGACGGCGGGGTTCCTCGAGAACCGGCACCGGTTCCACGGCCGCGTCGAGCTGGCCGTCGTCGACGGTGCCGGCGCGATCGACATCGACGACGAGGCCGACCTGGCCCTCGCCGAAGCCCTCGCCGAAGCCCCGGCCCCGGCCCCGGCCCCGACAGCCACCACGACCCGAGACCCATCCCCGACGCGGGCCACCCCCGCACCGAACGGAGCACCATGACCGTCACCATCGGTACGTCCACGATCGGCGCGGGCCACCCCGCGTACCTCATCGGCGAGATCGGCCTCAACCACAACGGCGACGTCGACATCGCGAAGCAGCTCATCGACGTCGCTGCCGACGCGGGCCTGCAGGCCGTGAAGTTCCAGAAGCGCACCCCCGCGATCTCCACGCCGGAGCACATGAAGAACACCCCGCGCAGCACCCCGTGGGGCGACATGACCTACCTGGAGTACCGCTACCGCGTCGAGTTCGACCGCGACCAGTACATCGAGATCGGCGACCACGCGACCCTCCGCGGCCTCGACTGGTTCGCGTCGCCGTGGGACGAGCCGTCGGTCGACTTCCTCGAGGACCTCAACGTCGTCGCCTACAAGATCGCCTCGGCGTCCGTCACCGACCTCGGCATGCTCGCCGCCGTCGCCGCGACCGGCAAGCCCGTCATCCTGTCGACCGGCATGTCCACGCTCGAGCAGATCGACGCCGCCGTCGAGACCCTCGGCACCGACCGTCTCGTCCTCATGCACGCGACGTCGACCTACCCGCTGCCGGCCGAGGAGGCGAACCTCCGCATGATCGACACCCTCGCCCACCGGTACGCGGGCGTCCCCGTCGGGTACTCCGGCCACGAGCCCGGCCTGCAGATCTCCATCGCCGCGGTCGCCCTCGGCGCCACGGCCGTCGAGCGCCACATCACGCTCGACCGCACGATGTGGGGCTCCGACCACGCCGCGTCGCTCGAGCCGCACGGCCTCAAGACGCTCGCCCGCGACATCCGCATCATCGAGACCGCCCTCGGCGACGGCGTGAAGCGCATCTTCCCCGGCGAGCAGGCACCGCTCGCGAAGCTGCGTCGCGTCGGCGCGTGACCGGCGCCGCCCGACGAGGTGACGTGACCGGCCCGGTCGACGGGACCGGTGCCCTGGACGGGCCGGGTGACGGTGGTGCGCCGACAGACGGACTGGAGGCGCGCCTCCCGTCCGACGCGTCACCGCGCGTCCGACGCGTGGTCGGCCTGGTCGACACCGACTCGTTCGCGAAGTGGGGCGCGCACCTGCTGGCGAGCGCCCCGGCGGACTGGGACCTGGAGCTGCGCACCGTGGCGACCCCGCGGTCGGCGAGTCCGAAGCAGCTGCGGTCAGCGTTCCGCGGGCTCGACCGGCGACTCGCCCACCTGCACCGCGAACCACCCGCACCCAAGGACGTCGACGCCGTCGTCGAGGAGCTCCGACAGGACCCGCCGGACGCCGTCCTGGTGTCGTTGATCGGACCGGTGGCTGAACTCGTGATCGACGAGGTGCACCGGCGGATCCCGCACCGGCCGGTGCTGGTGTCGGGGCTGCCGGGGATCTCGTTCCCGTCGAAGTGGAAGGGCATCTTCTTCCGCGCCCGAGCCGACCTGTTCGTGCTCCACAGCCACCGTGAGGTCCGCGCGTACGAGGAGATGGCGCGCGAGGGCGGCGTCGAGCCGCACTTCGCGCTCGCAACGCTGCCGTTCGCGCGGCGTGCCGGGGTGACCGGCAGTGCCGGCGCGACCGATCCTGTCGGCGGTGTCGGTGGGACGGTTCGCGACTCCGTCGTCTTCGCCGCGCAGCCGAGTGTGCCGTCCGAGCGGGCCGACCGGGCGCTCGTCGTGCGGTGGTTGGTCGAGACGGCGCGGGCGCACCCGGAGTGGCGCGTCGTCATCAAGACGCGCGCTGCTGCCGGCGAGCACCAGACGCACCGCGAGGAGCACCCCTACCCGGACCTGGTGCCCGCGGACGCGCCGACCAACCTCGTGGTGGAGAGCGGGCCGATGGCCGAACACCTCGACCGGGCGGTGGCACTCGTGACCATCAGCTCGACCGCGGTGCTCGAGGCGGCGGCACGGGGCGTCGCCGCGCTCACGCTGACAGACTTCGGCATCGGGCGGCACCTGATCAACGAGGTGTTCGTGGGGAGCGGCCTCGAGGGTGACGCCGTCGACCTGGTCGATGGACGGTTCGGGGTCGTCCGGCCGGAGTGGATGCGGGACAACTACTTCCACCCGGCTTCTGAGGACGACTGGCAGCACCGGCTCGTGGAGCTCATGGCCCGACGGGACGCCGGGGCCCTGGAGGACCGGGCGCCGGCCCGGCGGAGTCGCGGTGGGGTGCTGCGCCGCGCGTGGGAGCGGAAGAACGCCCTCGGTGGGGCAGATCGCAGCCCGCTCGGGCTGGTGGCGCTGGGCATCGGGGCGCCGATCCGGGGCGCGAAGCGTCTGGTGCGACGTGTGCGGGCGATGGTCGATCCGCCGGCACCCGTGGTGGTGGCGGCGCCGACGTCGCAGCGCGCGGGGGTCCGCGCCGCTGTGCCTGCGCCGGGGGCCGCCGCTGGCACGGCCGCGGCGCCTGCGGCTGCGGC
>NZ_MJGL01000023.1:122130-124606 GCF_001864855.1 Curtobacterium sp. MCBA15_005 | reverse complement strand
CGGCTGCGGCGCCTGCGGCTCGTTCAGAGCGCCTTGGCCACCGCGAGCAGGAGCTGGTCACGGGTCGGGACGCCGGGTGAACGGAAGACCTCGGTGCCGTCGTCCTGCCGCACGATGATCGTGGGCGTGGACCGGATACCGAGGTCTTCCGCGTCGTCGGGGTGTGCCGCCACGTCGCGTTCGGTCACGGTGAGCCCGGGGACGAGCGCCGAGGCCTCGGCCGACACCCGGCGGGCGGCGGCGCACGGCGCACAGAAGGCGGACGTCCAGAGGTCGAGCTGCATGTGGTCCTGCAACGCGGCGGGTGGGGGTTCTACTCCCGGTCGAACTCGCCGCTGCGGTCGCCGCGGTCCTGCAGGTCGTCCACCGGGTCCGACTCCTCCGGCTCGTAGGTGAACTCGACCGAGATCTGGTCGAGGACCTGACGGGACTTGGTGGCGCGGTAGGTGAAGGCCGTCTGCAGGCCCTCGACGTCGGCGAACACCGTGACCTCGTCGTCCAGCGCGTCGCTCGTGGCGGTGCGGGTGTCGGTCGTGCCGTCGAAGGGGCCGCCGTGGAAGATCGCGGTGTACTCGTCGCCTTCGTGGATGGTGATGTCGCTCATGCCTCCCTTCTACCAGGCGGCGGCTGGTGCAGTCTGTTCGGGCCCGTCGTTGCTCGGCTGTGCCGCCGTTGCGCTCCCGTTGCGCTTTGCATAGCACGGCTATATAGTTCAGCTATGGAAACACCGCGTGAGCAGACGATCGAGACCCTCCTCGTCTCCGTCAACCGCCTGATCCGCAGCGCCGTCCAGTCGACGGGCAACACCACGTCCGCCGCGGTCTGGCGCACGCTCGGCATCCTCGAGACCGACGAGCCCCTGCGACTCGGTGAACTGGCCACCGCCTCCCGTGTGGCGCAGCCCACGATGACCCGACTCGTCGCCGGCATGCTCGCAGAAGGCCTGGTCAGCCGCAGCGTCGACCCGGACGACTCCCGCGGGCAGCTCATCGAACTCACCGAGGCCGGACGCGAACGACTCGCCTCCTGGCGCTCCACCCTCACCAGCACGGTCGGTCCGTTGTTCGCCGACCTGACCGACGACGACTGGGACGTCCTGCACCACGCGGCGAACCTGATCGCCCAGCGGACCCGGCCAACCCCCAACGGAACGGAGATCCCCGCGTGAACGCCCACGCACCCGCCGGCCAGTCCGGCTCCATCCTCAAGCAGTCGTCGGCGGTCTGGGCGATCGCTTTCGCCTGCGTCGTCGCGTTCATGGGCATCGGCCTCGTCGACCCGATCCTCCCGGCGATCGCGGCGTCCCTCAAGGCGACCCCCGCGCAGACCGAACTGCTCTTCACGAGCTACCTCGCCGTCACCGGTGTCGCGATGTTCTTCACCAGCTGGGTCTCCAGCCGCATCGGCGCGAAGCGCACCCTGCTCATCGGACTCGCCCTGATCGTGGTGTTCTCGGTCCTGGCGGCGACGTCGAACAGCGTGTGGAGCATCATCGACTTCCGCGCCGGCTGGGGCCTCGGCAACGCGCTCTTCATCTCCACCGCGCTCGCGACCATCGTCGGGGCAGCGTCGGGCGGCACCGCCTCGGCGATCATCCTGTACGAGGCAGCGCTCGGCCTCGGCATCGCCGTCGGTCCCCTCGTCGGAGGTCTGCTCGGCTCGGTGAGCTGGCGCGGCCCGTTCTTCGGGGTCACGACCCTGATGGCCGTCGCGTTCATCGCCATCGTCGCCGTGCTGAAGACCGGCAGCCTCGAGAAGCCCACGCCGACGAAGCTCTCCGCACCCTTCCGCGCCCTGACCCGTCCGGCGCTCGCAGCTCTCGCCGCGACTGCGCTGTTCTACAACATCGGCTTCTTCGTCCTGCTGGCGTACACCCCGTTCCCGCTCGGCTTCGGCGCGCTCGGCATCGGGTTCACGTTCTTCGGCTGGGGTGTCGGTCTCGCGATCACGTCGGTCTGGGTAGCCCCGATGCTCACCGCCCGTCTCCGGAGGACGACGGTGTTGAAGATCGCCCTGCCCCTGCTCGCGCTCGACCTGTTCGCCGCGGCCGTCGTCGTGCGTTCCCAGGTCGGCCTGATCATCTGCGTCGTCATCGGTGGCCTCGTGCTCGGTGTCCTGAACACCGTGCTCACCGAATGCGTCATGGAGGCCACCGACCTGCCCCGCTCGGTCGCCTCGAGCGCCTACTCCGCCGTCCGGTTCATCGGCGGCGCCATCGCCCCGCCCGTCGCGACCCTGCTCGCCGACGCGTACTCGCCCTCGGCGGCGTACGTCTTCGCGGGTGCGTCCGTCGCGGTCGCCTTCGTCGTGATCCTCTGCACCACGAGGATCCTGCGTCGCGTCGACGACGGTGCCGAGCCGGAGCGTGTCGAGGCCGAGGCCATCACCGCCGGCGACATGGCCTAGCCGCCGGGCGCCCGCGCTCTTACCGTCCGCGCCCCACTTCCCCACTTCCCCACGAACGGGCGAAATGCCG
>NZ_MJGL01000023.1:60631-121483 GCF_001864855.1 Curtobacterium sp. MCBA15_005 | reverse complement strand
CGGCATTTCGCCCGTTCGTGCGTCCGCGCGCTCGCGCGGCTTCTCTCCCCCTCCCCCCTCCCCCCTCACCCCTCACCCGCGCGAGCGGGCGAAATGCCCGAGTCGCTCTGCGGACGAAGCCGGGCATTTCGCCCGCTCGCGCGGTCGGCTCACGGTCGGCAGGAGCAGTGCGGCAGGGGGCGGACGTGACTGCCTGGAGGCGCGGGGCGGCCTGACGGGGCAGCCACGGGCCTCCAGGCGGTCGCCTGCAGTGCCCGCGGCTCACCCCGCCGGACGAGCGGGCGAAACATCCGGGTGCGTCCCGAAAGCGACCGCGGCATTTCGCCCGCTCGGCTGGGCGCGGGCGTGCCAAGGCGCGACCGCGGCGCCGCCGTGGGCGAGCGGGCGGAACACCGCGGTCCGTCCGCGGGGCGGCCGCGGCATTTCGCCCGCTCGCGGTCACGACGCGCGGCCAGGCGGGATCGGCGCGGCAGGCGGGGTGGAAGCGACCGTCTGGAGGCGCGGGGTGCCCCGCCGGGGTCGGGGTGGGCCTCCAGGCGGTCGCCTGCACCGCATGCGGCTCACGTGATCGACGAGCGGGCGGAACATCCGGGTGCGTTCGCAAGACGACCGCGGCATTTCGCCCGCTCGCGGATCGGACGCGCGGGACGGGTGACCGAGCACCGGCCAGCGAGCACCGAGCACCGAGCCCGAGCCCGGGCAGGCACGGGCGCGGGCGGGCGCAGCGGCACGTACGGCAGGCACGCAGGGCGGGAATAGGATCGAGGACATGGCAACCGCGAATGACCGCCTCGTCTGGATCGACTGCGAGATGACCGGCCTCGACCTCGAGGTCGACGAACTCGTCGAGGTGGCCGTGGTCATCACCGACTTCGACCTCGAGCCCGTGCACCCTGGCTTCGACATCGTCATCAAGCCGGACCAGTCCGCGCTCGACAACATGAACGAGTTCGTGACGAACATGCACGTCACCTCGGGGCTCCTCGAGGAGATCCCGAACGGCGTGAGCCTGGCGGACGCCGAGTACCAGGTGCTCGAGTACATCCTCCAGCACGTCCCCGCCGAGGGCTCCGCACCCCTGGCCGGCAACACGATCGGCACCGACCGCGCGTTCCTGTCGAAGTACATGCCGCGGGTCGACGGGCACCTGCACTACCGCAGCGTCGACGTGTCGAGCATCAAGGAACTCTGCCGTCGCTGGTTCCCCCGCGTGTACTTCAACGCACCGGAGAAGCACGGTGGTCACCGGGCCCTCGCGGACATCCTCGAGTCGATCCGCGAGCTCGAGTACTACCGCCGCGCCGGCTTCGTCGCCGAGCCCGGCCCGAGCACCGACGACGTGCGCGCCGTGCAGGCCGACGTCGTGGCGAAGTGGGAGTCACGGCTGGCGCAGCCCGCAGCCGAGTAGCGACACGGGTGGTCCGCACCCCGTCCCGCATGTACTACTATTGAGTGGTCGCGCCGGTCCGCCGGTTCGAACATGGTGGATATAGCTCAGTTGGTAGAGCGCCTGGTTGTGGTCTAGGAGGTCGCGGGTTCGAGACCCGTTATTCACCCCAGTCGAGGGAGAGTCCTGTTGCGTGTGACGCAACCGGGGCTCTCCCTCAGTGTTTGTCTGGGCACCTTCGGCGCCGTGCGGCTTCGCCGCGGCTGGTCAGCCGCAGGTGCTCAGCCGCGAGGGCTCAACCGCAGGTGGTCAGCCGCAGGTGCTCAGCCGCGAGTGGTCAGCGCGGTGTGGGACGATCCCTGCGTGATGGAGATGTCCGCCGACGCGTTCGAGCAACTCGTGACCGACGAACTCGACCTGCTGCCCGACGAGATGGTCGACGGGCTCGACAACGTGGTGTTCGTCGTCGAGGACGAGCCGGAGAACGGCGAAGAGCTGTTCGGCGTGTACGACGGCATCGCGGCCACCGAGCGCGGCCAGTACGGCTTCGGTGAACTGCCCGACCGCATCGTCGTGTTCCGGAAGCAGCACCTGGCCGAGTGCGACACCGTCGAGGAGCTCAAGGACGAGGTGCACACCACCCTCGTGCACGAGATCGGCCACTTCTACGGGATCGACGACGAGCGGCTGCACGAGCTCGGCTGGGCGTAGCGGCCAGCCCCGCGCCCGCGCACCGCGGCGCCCGGCGCCCGGGTTTCGGGCTCAGCGACACTCCTCGGGCCCACCGGCGCGAGAACTGTCGCTCACCGCGAAAACTCGCACCACCCCCGCCCCGGCCCCGCGCCCGCGGCAGCCCGCGCCCCTCAGAACCGCGTCGGCCCCACCTCGTGGTACTTCTCCCACGCCCCCACCGGCCCCCGCCCGTGCAGCGCATACTCCCCCACCATCCGCTCCTTGTAGACCGCAGGGTTGTGCGACGCCACCACCCGGGCGTTCCGCCAGTGCCGGTCCAGCGCACGCGTCCGGTCGGCAGCGGACGCCCCGCCGACCTCGAACAGCTCGGACGCCGACTGCAGCACCCGCGGCCCGATCTCGACCTGCGCCTGGTACACGGCGTTCTCGGCCGCGTCGAGCACCACGCGGTCGACGCCGACCCCGGGCTCGTTCGTCGCGACGACCGCGTCGAGCAGCCCCGCGGCGGCGGCGACGAGTGACCGGGCGGTGAACGCCCCGGCCGACAGCCGCCCGAGCACCGCGAGCACCTGCGGGTCCTCCCCCGGCACGGCCGCGTTGGCGTGGATGTACGTGCGGGTCCGCGGTCGCACGAAGGCCACGGCGTCGTCGGACACGGCCTGACCGATCCCGGCGAGGACCGCCAGCAGGTACAGCTGGTAGAAGGCCTGGATGTGCGACAGCGGGGCGTCCCGGTACGCCGACACCACCGAGGGGTCGACCGACACCCCGTCGAACACGGTGGTGCCGGACGCGGTCAACCGCTGCCCGAACCCGTCCCAGTCGTCGATGCTCCTGACGCCCGGCGCGGAGGCGTCGACGGCGAACGTCACGCGCTCCCCGTCGCGGTCTGCCGCCAGGTAGATCCAGTCCGCGTAGAGCGTGCCGGTCGAGTAGAACTTCCGCCCGTCGAGGCGGAGGGAACCACCAGACGGCGTCACCGTCGTCGAGATGTCGGCCAGGGTCGTCCCGGTCCGCTCCGAGGTCGCGTTCCCGACGATCGCGCCGCCGACGATCCGGTCGAGCCACTCGTCGCGCGACGCCGAGTCCGGTCGCAGCAGCACCAGCTCCGTGTACCCGAAGTGCCCCCGCCACAGGTGCGCGATGTTCGAGTCCGCCGCCGCCAGGTCCGCCACCAGGTGCGCGAGTTCGACCAGCGTCACGCCGAAGCCGCCGCGGTCCTCCGGCACGCGCAGCCGCCCGAACCCCGCGTCGGCGAGCGCCCGGACCTCGGCGTGCGGCAGCGGCCGGTCGCCGGGCTTCCCGGACGCGAGCTCACGCTCGACCGCGCCGTCGCGGATGGTCGCGAACACGGGCGCGAAGCGTTCGCGCAGGGTCGCCAGACGGTCGGCCGGGAGGCCCGTCACGGCTCCGTCGGTCGTCGTCGCGGCCGTCATGCGGGCACCTCCACCGCACGGGTCGCGTCGTCCGGGTGGGTCGCGTCGTCGGGGTGGGTCGCGGTCGCGCCGGCACCGCCCGTGAACGCCCCGCGCCACCGCCTGGCGGGGTGCGAGTCCGGCAGCTGTGCGTGGCCGAAGAGCTTCTCGCGCAGGGTCCCCTCGCGGTACTCGGACTGCATCAGCCCGCGCTCCTGCAGGGTCGGCGCGATGTGGTCGACGAACTCCTCGTACGAGCCGGGCAGCGTCCAGTTGATGACGTTGACGCCGTCGACGCCCACGCGCTGCCAGTCGGCGAGCTCGTCGGCGATCTGCTCCGGCGTCCCGACGACCCGGGCGCGGAGCTTGGCGGACAGCCGGGCGAGGTCGGCGATGGTCGGTTCGCGGTCCCCGGCGGCCTCGCGGAGCCACTGCAGGTGCGACTGCCCGGCGTGGGTGCGGACCTCGGACAGCGGGGTGTCCGGGTCGAGGGGCTCGCCGGTGTCCGGGTCGAAGCCGAGGTTCGAGTGCACCAGGAACCCGTCGGCGGCCAGGTACTCGTCGATCTCCGCTTCCTTGGCCTTCGCCTCGGCCTCGGTGGAGCCGGTGACGAAGGTCAGGCCGAGGAAGAACGCGATGTCGTCCCGCTGTCGGCCGGCGGCCTCGGCCAGGTCGCGGGTCTCGCGGATGAGCTGTTCGGTGGCGTCCCGGTTCGAGGTCAGGATGAACTGCGCCTCGGCGTTCCGCGCGGCGAAGGCCCGGCCGGCGGGCGACGACCCCGCCTGGAACAGCACCGGGGTCCGCTGTGGTGACGGTGCCGACAGGTGCGGGCCCTGCACGTCGTAGCGCTTGCCGTGGTGGTCGATGCGGTGGACCCTGTCGGGGTCGGCGTAGCCGCGGACGGGGTCCTTCAGCACGGCGCCGTCCTCCCACGATCCCTCCCAGAGCTTCGCGCAGACCTCGAGGTACTCCTCGGCCCAGACGTAGCGCTCGTCGTGCTCCTCGAGCCGGTCGGCCCCGAAGTTCCGGGCGGCGCTGTCGAGGGCGCTCGTGACGACGTTCCAGCCGATGCGGCCCCGGGTGATGTGGTCGAGCGTGGAGACCTTGCGGGCGAAGTCGAACGGGTGCGCCTGGATGACGCTCGAGGTGAACGCGAGCCCGAGGTGCTCGGTCGACACGGCGAGCGCGGAGAGCAGCACGGAGGGGTCGTTCGAGGGGATCTGCAGCCCCTCGCGCAGGTTGGTCGAGTAGTCGCCACGACCGGGGCCGTAGGTGCCCACGACGTCGGCGAAGAACATCGCGTCGAACTTGCCGCGCTCGAGGGTCCTCGCCAGGTCGGTCCACAGCGTCACGTCGTCGAAGTCCGCCTGCCGGGCGTCGGGGTGCCGCCACAGGCCGTGCTGGATGTGCGAGGTCGTGTTCATGACGAAGGCCGCGAAGCGCAGCGGGCGGTTCGGTGCATCGCTCATGCGTCCCATGGTGGTCGGCGGGCACCCCCCGACGACAGCGACGTGACCTCCCGTTACGCGCGGTGTTCCCCGCGGCCCTGGACGCGACCATGCTCCTGAGGCATGCCGAGCCAGACCACCGTCACCGCGCCTCCAGGCCGTCCCGCCGCACCGTCGACCACCGCGACCCGTCGTCGGGTCGCCCTTGCGTCGTTCGTCGGGACGACCGTCGAGTACTACGACTTCTACCTCTACGCGACGGCCTCGGCGCTGGTGTTCGCACCGACGTTCTTCCCGTCCGTGACGCCGGCCGTCGGGGTCATCGCGTCGTTCGCGACCTACGGCGTCGGGTTCGTGGCGCGGCCGCTCGGCGGTGTGATCGCCGGCCACCTGGGTGACCGGATCGGGCGGAAGAAGCTGCTCGTCGCGTCGCTGGTGCTGATGGGCATCGCGTCCACGTTGATCGGGGTCATCCCGTCCGCCGCGACCATCGGGGTCGGTGCCGTCGTGGCCCTCGTGTTCCTGCGGCTGCTGCAGGGCGTCGCGGCCGGGGCGGAGTGGGGCGGCTCGGCGCTGCTGTCCGTCGAGCACGCGCCGGAGCGGCACCGGGGGCTGTTCGGGGCGTTCACGCAGATGGGGTCGGCCGGTGGGATGCTCCTGGCGACCGGGGTCTTCACGCTCGTGCGGTCCCTGCTCGGCACCGAGGCGTTCCTGGCCTGGGGCTGGCGGCTGCCGTTCCTGTTCTCGGCGGTGATCGTGGCGGTCGGGCTCGTGATCCGGCTCGGTGTGCAGGACGCCCCGGTGTTCCAGGAGCTGCGCGCCTCAGGTGGGGTCGAACGGTTCCCGGTGTGGCAGGCGATCCGGCAGCACCCGCGGTCGATCCTGGTGACGGCGGGTCTGCGCCTCGTGCAGCCGGCGCTGTACTCGATCCTGACGACGTACTCGCTGACCTACCTCGGCAACGTGCGCGGGCCATCGGGCTCGGACGCGGGGCTGCAAGCCGTGCTCGTGATCTCGGCGGTGTCGCTCGTGTCGACGCCGTTCTGGGGGTGGCTGTCGGACCGGGTCGGGCGGCGGGTGCTGACGATCTGGTCGGCGGTGGGCATCGCGGTGCTCATCTGGCCGTTCTTCGCGTTCCTCGACGCCGGGCCGCTCGTGCTGCTGCCGCTCGTGGCGCTGATCGGGATGTGCGTGTTCCACGACAGCATCTACGGGCCGCAGGCGGCGTGGTTCGCGGAGCAGTTCCCGACCGGGCGGCGGTACTCGGGGATGTCGCTCGGGTACCAGATCGGGTCGATCTTCTCGGTGGGGCTGACGCCGCTGCTGGCCGCGGTGTTCGTGCAGCTCGGGGGCGGGTCGCCGTGGATCCTGTGCGGGTACGTCGGGGTGTACGCGGTGCTGACGATCGTGGCGGCGGTGTTCGCGGTGGATCCGCGGGCGGTGGCGCGGCGGGAGGGGCGGGCGGGCGCGGGCGCGGGCGCGGCGGGTGCGGCGGGCTGACGTTTCGCGCTGGGCGACAGTTCTCGCCTTCCGGAGGCCGTGAGGTGTCGCTGAGCGCGAAACCTCGGTGCTCGCCGCGGGGCAGCGCGCGCCCGCGCCCTACGTCCGCAGGACCACGTCGGCCAGGGCGGCCGGGTCCTCGGCGGCGATGAAGGCCTGTTCCTGCGCGGCCCAGCGGTCCCACTCGCGCGCGAAGACCTCGCCGTCGCGGCCGATCGCCCGGTCCCACCGCACGGCGTCGTCGGCCTCGAGCCACACCCGCAGGGACGCCAGCGGCGCCGAACCCCGGGACAACGCCCCGCACCCCTCGACCACGACCGGCAGGTCGGGGTCCACCGACGCCCAGTCCGCGGGCGCGTCGGCCGCCCAGTCCCAGCGTCGGTACCCGCTCGGCGTTCCGAGGACGTCCGTCACCACGGCATCGGCAGCCGCACGTAGGCCGTCCCACCCCGGGTACAGGTCGTCCAGGTGCACGAGCTGCGCACCGAGCTGCTCCGCGACCTGTGCTCCGAGGGTGGTCTTGCCCGTGCCGGACCGGCCGTCGATGAGCACGACGGCGCGCCGACCCGTGGCAGCGGCGACACCGGCAGCAGCAGCGGCCAGGCCGGGGGCGAGGTCACCGGCGGTCGTACCCGTCGCGCGCTCGCCGTCCGTCGTGCCGGCTGCCGGCGTCGCGTCAGGCACGCCACGTCCCCACGCTCACCGCGACGGCGATCGACACCACGCCGATGCCGACCAGCACCGCCACCATCGCCCACTCCGGCCCGGCGAACCGTGCGACCCGCGCCCAGGTCCGCCGTCCGGGAGCACCGAACCCCCGTGACTCCATCGCCACCGCCAACGTCGTCGCCCGGCGCAGCGCGAGCACGAGCAGCGCGAACGCCATGGTCGCGCCGCGGCGGAGCCGTCCGGAGTCGGCGAGTCCTCGGGCACGCCTGGCCATCGCGAGCTGTCGCCAGTCGTCGACGAGCAAGGTCATCATCCGGACGGCGGCGAGCGCTCCGAGCACGAACCGCGCGGGCAGCCGGAGCACCTGCGCGAGCCCGTCGGCCAGGTCGGTCGGGTCGACCCGTACGAAGAGCGCGATGGCCGGCACGCCCACCGCGAGGACCCGGAGTGCCGTCGCCAACGCGAGTGTGAGCGACCCGTCGGTGACGTGCGCGAACCCGAGGTCGAACCACTCCCGCCCCGAGGGCCTGCCGTACAGCGCGATGCTCACCGCCGTCAGCGGCACCGCGACGAGCACCGGTGCGAGTCGGAGCAGCAGGGTCCGGACCGGCAGGCGCAGGAGCGGCAGCAGAGCGAGTTCGAGCGCCAGGGCGACGGCGGCGGAGACGACGTCGAGACTGAGCACCAGGCAGACGCCGAGGGCGAGCACACCGATCAGGGAGGCGACCGGCTGGACGCCGAGGATGCCGGTCGCGCGGGCCGGCAGCGGTCGTCGCGCCGGGTCCGTTCGGTCGGTTCCGTCCGCCACGTCCGCCCCATCCGCCGCGTCCACCGCGTCCGCTGCGTCCACCGCGTCCGCTGCGTCCGCTGCGTCCGTCCGGTCGTCCGTGTCGGTCCGGTCTGGAGGCCCGGGGCGGCGTCCGGCTGGCGGTCCCGTCTCCGGGGCGGTCGCGACGGACGGCCCCTGGTCGCGCCCGACGGTCCGGGCGCCGTCCGTCCCGAGCACGACCTCGTCGGCGTCGAGTGCCCGGACGAGATCGCGGTCGTGGGTGACCGCCACCACCGCGGTGCCGGCGTCAGCCAGGGCCCCGAGCCGCCCGACGACGGCCTGCCACGTGGCTCGGTCCTGCCCGGAGGTCGGTTCGTCGAGCACGACGACCGGCGGCCGGGCGGCGATGACCGAGGCGATCGCGAGTCGTCGTTGTTCACCCCCGGACAGGGTGAAGGGGTTGGCGTCGGCCAGGTGTGCCAGCCCGAACTCGTCGAGCAGCGCTGTGGCTCGTTCGGCGGCGTCAGGCGCATCGAGTGCTCGGGGGCCGGCCTCGATCTCCTCGCGGACGGAGCGGGCGACGAACTGGTGCTCGGGGTCCTGGAACACCGTGCCGATCCGTGCGGCGAGTTGGCGGCTCGTCCAGGTGTGCGGCGCCGCGCCGAGGCCGTCGGCGAGGGTGTCGGTGGCGTCGAGCTCGCCGGCGGCCGGTGCCAGCAGGCCCGCGAGGGTGAGCCCGAGCGTCGACTTGCCGACGCCGTTCGGGCCGGTGACCGCGAGGACCTGCCCTGCCCGGAGCCCGAGGTCGATGCCGTTCCCGACCGCTTGCTTCCCCCGTGCCGTGCCGAGCCCCCGGGCTTCGAGCAGCACCGCCGCCGCCTCGCCGAGCTCTCCCTCGCTGGGCTCTCCCTCGTCGAGCGCCCCCTCGCCGCGCTCCCCCTCGCCGAGCGGGCGGAATGCCGCGGTCGCCCCGCCGGACGTCCCGGGCATTTCGCCCGCTCGTCCGCGCGACGTCATCTCACGCGCTCCCTCGCCGAGCGCCGCCTCGCCGGGCTCTCCCTCGCCGAGCGGGCGGAATGCCGCGGTCGCCCCGTTGGACGCTCCGGGCATTTCGCCCGCTCGTCCGCGCGCACGCCGCAGCTGCCGAGCCGAACCACGCGCCGGCTCGGCACCGGGCACCCAGACCCCGGCCGCCGTGAGCGCCTCGCCGTGGTCCGCCAGCACCCGGGCCGGCGGGCCGTCCGCGACCACGCCGCCGCCTGGTTCGAGCAGCACGAGCCGATCGACCAGGTCCAGCCAGGTGCCGATCCGGTGCTCCACCACGAGCAGCGTCGCTCCGGTCTCGTCGAGCAGTGCCCGGACGGCGTCGTGCACCTGCGCCACGCCGTCCGGGTCGAGGTTCGCGCAGGGTTCGTCGAGCACGAGCGCACCCGGCCGCATCGCGAGCACGCCCGCGAGCGCCAACCGCTGCCGCTGCCCACCGGACAGCTGCGCGGTGGAACGGTCGAGCGGCAGGTCGAGGCCGACGACGTCGAGCGCCGTCCGCACCCGGTCCCAGGTCTCGTCGCGGGGGACGCCGGCGTTCTCGCAGCCGAAGGCCACGTCGTCGCCGACGCGGGACATCACGGTGTGTGCCTCGGGGTCCTGCATGACGAGACCGACACGCCCGCGGACCGCGCGGGGGTCGGCCTCGTCGACCAGGAGTGTCCCCTGCACCGAAGCAGCGGTGTCGTCGGTGGCGTCGGGCTCGTCGGGCAGCACGCCGGCCACCGCTCGCAGGAGCGTCGACTTGCCGGCACCGGACGGCCCGACGACGGCGACCCGCTCCCCCGGCTCGACGGTCAGGTGGACGTCACGGACGGCCCAGGCGTCTCGCTCCGGGTACCGCCAGCCCCAGCCACGGAACACGATCCGCGCCCCGCGGACGCCAGCACCTGCGCCGGCGTCGCCGCCGGTGGAAGGGGACGTCGCCGACGGAGCGCGCACGGTCACACCAGGGCGCGGGGCTCGCGGCGGCTGTGCTCACGGCCGGCCGCGAAGGACGACAGCACCCCGGTGCGGGCGAGAGCCCGGACGATCAGCCACGAGCCCGCCCCCGCGATCACGGCACCGGAGATGACCGCACAGATCACGTAGACGACCTTGAAGGCGACGTCGAGCCCCGGGTACCAGAGGACGGTGTCGTTGATGCCGAGCGCGAGTCCGGCCGCGGCACCGGCGAGCACGACGACCGGCAGGCGGTAGACGCGGTACAGGAACAGCGCGAGGACGATCTCGGCGCCGAGACCCTGGACGAGCCCGGCCTCGAGCGTGAGCCATCCCCACTGGGTGCCGAACAACGCCTCGACCGAGGCGGCGACCATCTCGCCGTAGAGCGCGGCGCCGGGCTTGCGGACGACGATCGCGACGATCGGTCCGGCGAGCAGCCAGACCCCGCCGAACAGGGCCTTCGTGCCGGGGAGCACGAGGTCCATGACGGCGCTGATGGGTTCGTAGCCGAACTCCCAGAGCCGGAAGACGACTCCGAGGGCCACCGCGAGGACACTCGCGACGACGATGTCGACGACCCGCCAACGCAGCGATCGCCGCGGAGCGGTGGTGACGGTTGTGGACGTGCCTGAAGGCATGCTGCTGACTCCTCCCTGCGCCGGCATGATCCGGATCAGGTTCGACGGTCGGAGCGCCGATCGCTCCCTCTCAGCCCGGCGGTCCCGGACTCCCGTGTGTGTGCCAGCAGTCTAGACGCGGTCGCGACCGCGTGACGGACGGGAGGCCCGTGGCGGCGTCGCCACGGGCCTCCCGTTGCGTCAGGTGCTCACTTCTTGAGCGCGCGCACCAGCTTGCGGAGGACACGCCCGGCCACCCACACGAAGGGGATGCCGACGACGATCAGCGAGATCGGGTTCGGCTCGAACACGAGGTCCTTGCCCGGGCGGCGGACGTAGGCGCCGACGGGGGCCGACAGGCCGCCGCCACCGCCGCCACCGTTCTCGTCGTCCCCGCCGCCTCCGAAGCCGAACCAGCTGACGGACACGGGGATGAGGGTCTGGTCGCCGACCTCGACGGGTTCTCCGTAGTTCGTGGAGACCCCGAGCGGGCGGACCTGGTCTGCGATCTTCGAGACGATGTTGGCCATGCGCGCGACGCTACTCGTCCGTTCCTCCACAGGCCGCGGGGCGCCGTGGGCATCCACAGCTGGGGCTTGTCTGCGGACGCGGACGAGCGCCGCCGATATGTTGGCCGCACCCACACCTGGAGGACCGTTTGCACACCTGGCCCGGAAACCCGTACCCGCTCGGGGCGACCTACGACGGGAGCGGCACGAACTTCGCGCTGTTCTCCGAGGTCGCCGAGCGCGTCGAACTCTGTCTGTTCGATTCCGACGGCAACGAAGAATGCGTCCGCCTGCTCGAGGTGGACGCCTACGTCTGGCACGCGTACCTCCCCAACATCGGCCCCGGTCAGCAGTACGGCTTCCGCGTGCACGGCCCGTACGACCCGGACTCCGGCGCGCGCTGCAACCCGTCGAAGCTCCTGCTCGACCCGTACGCCAAGGCGACCAGCGGCGAGATCGACTGGGACCAGTCGCTCTTCTCGTACACGTTCGGCGACCCGGACTCGACCAACGACGAGGACTCCGCGTCGCACATGATGAAGGGCGTCGTGATCAACCCCTTCTTCGACTGGCAGGGGGACCGTCCGCCGCGCACGCCGTACGGCGAGACCGTCATCTACGAAGCACACGTCAAGGGGCTCACCGAGACCCACCCGGACGTGCCGGAAGAGCAGCGCGGCACCTACGCCGGCGTCGCCCACCCGGCGGTCATCGAGCACCTGCAGCGCCTCGGCATCACCACGCTCGAGCTCATGCCGGTGCACCAGTTCGTGAACGACTCGACCCTGCAGGACAAGGGGCTGTCGAACTACTGGGGCTACAACACCATCGGCTTCTTCGCGCCGCACTCGGCGTACTCGTCGTCGGGCGACCAGGGCCAGCAGGTCCAGGAGTTCAAGACGATGGTGCGCGAGCTGCACCGCGCCGGCATCGAGGTCGTCCTCGACGTCGTCTACAACCACACCGCCGAGGGCAACCACCTCGGCCCGACGCTGTCGTTCCGCGGCATCGACAACGCGGCCTACTACCGCCTGGTCGACGACGACAAGAAGTTCTACATGGACTACACGGGCACGGGGAACTCGCTCAACGTCGGGCACCCGCACTCGCTGCAGCTCATCCTCGACTCGCTCCGCTACTGGGTGACCGAGATGCACGTCGACGGGTTCCGCTTCGACCTCGCCTCGGCGCTGGCCCGCGAGTTCTACGAGGTCGACCGGCTGTCGGCCTTCTTCGAACTGGTGCAGCAGGACCCGATCGTGTCGCAGGTCAAGCTCATCGCCGAGCCGTGGGACGTCGGCCCCGGTGGCTACCAGGTCGGCAACTTCCCGCCCCAGTGGTCCGAGTGGAACGGCAAGTACCGCGACACCGTCCGTGACTTCTGGCGCGGTGAGTCGTCGACGCTCGGTGAGTTCGCCTCGCGGATCTCCGGCTCGGCCGACCTGTACGAGCACGACGGCCGCACGCCCAAGGCGAGCATCAACTTCATCACCGCGCACGACGGCTTCACGCTGTACGACCTGGTGGCCTACAACGAGAAGCACAACGAAGCCAACGGCGAGGACAACAACGACGGCGAGAGCCACAACCGGTCGTGGAACTCCGGGGCCGAGGGCCCGACCGACGACGAGGCCGTGAACGCCCTGCGGCTGCAGCGTCGCCGG
This sequence comes from Curtobacterium sp. MCBA15_005, assembly GCF_001864855.1. Taxonomy (NCBI): domain Bacteria; kingdom Bacillati; phylum Actinomycetota; class Actinomycetes; order Micrococcales; family Microbacteriaceae; genus Curtobacterium; species Curtobacterium sp. MCBA15_005. Next base: position 108,823 of record NZ_MJGL01000023.1, on the reverse strand, counting down.
AACTTCCTGGCGACCCTGCTCCTGAGCCAGGGTGTGCCGATGATCGCGCACGGCGACGAGCTCGGCCGGTCGCAGTCCGGCAACAACAACGTCTACGCGCAGGACTCCGAGCTCAGCTGGATCGACTGGGACAGCGCGGACGAGGACCTCATCCAGTTCACCGCCGACGTGGTGAAGCTGCGGCACGACCACCCCACGTTCCGCCGGACCCGGTACTTCAACGGTCGTCCGGTCCGACGTGGCGAGGGCGAGCCGCTGCCCGACGTGGTGTGGCTGACCCCCTCGGGCGACGCGATGGACCCCGAGGACTGGGACTCCGGCTTCGGCAAGAGCGTCGGCATGTACCTGAACGGCGAGGGCATCCGCGGACGCGACGCCCGTGGTGAGCGCGTCACCGACGTCGGCTTCATCACGTACTTCAACGCCCACGACGACGTCGTGACCTTCACGCTCCCGCCCGAGGAGTACTCCCCCGGCTGGACCGTCCGGATCGACACCGCCGACCCCGGCGCCCGCGACGAGGTGCTCGACGCGGGTACCCCGCTCGACGTCCCCGCCCGGTCGATGATCGTGCTGCGTGCTGAGCCCGACCACGAGGTCACCAGCACCCCGGTCGACGCCGAGCAGGACGGCGCCCCCGCACCGGACGCCCCGCAGGACGCCGTCACACCGGTGAACCCGGCCGGTTCCACCGCACCGAGCGGAACCGCCCGATGACCGCCGGAACGCCCGGCGCCGCGAACCGCGTCCCCGCGTCGACCTACCGGCTGCAGGTCTCGGCCGACTTCGACCTCGATGCCGCACGCGACCTGGTCGACTACGTGCACGACCTCGGCGCCGACTGGCTGTACCTGTCGCCGGTGCTGCAGGCCGAGTCCGGGTCGAACCACGGCTACGACGTGGTCGACCACACGCGGGTCGACACCGACCGCGGCGGCGACCAGGCGATGCGGGCGTTGGCCGAGGCCGCGCACGCCGTCGGCCTCGGGGTCATCGTCGACGTGGTGCCGAACCACGTCGGCGTCGCGACCCCCGAGTCGAACCCGTGGTGGTGGTCCCTGCTCGAACTCGGGCAGGGCTCCCCCGTGGCCTGGGCCTTCGACGTGGACTGGGAAGCCGGCGACGGCAAGCTCCGCGTCCCCGTGCTCGACGACCGGCTGCTCGACGCCGTCACGCTCGACACGTCCGACGCCGAGCGTCCGGTGCTCCGCGTCGGCGAGACCGCCTACCCCACCGCCCCCGGAACGGTGCACGACGGCGACACCGTCGAGACCGTGCACGACCGCCAGCACTACGCGTTCGTGCACTGGAAGCGCGCCGACCACGACCTGAACTACCGCCGGTTCTTCGCGGTGAACACCCTCGCGGCGATCCGCGTCGAGGAGCCCGAGGTCTTCGCGGCCTCGCACGGGGTCATCGGCGCCTGGTTCCGCGACGGACTCGTCGACGGCCTGCGCATCGACCACCCGGACGGGCTGTACGACCCGGCGGGCTACCTGCAGGACCTGGCGGAGCTGACCGGTGGGGCCTACACCCTCGTCGAGAAGATCCTCGAGCCGGGCGAGCAGCTGCCCAGTTCGTGGCCGGTCGACGGCACCACCGGGTACGACGCCCTCGGGGTGCTCGACCGCGTGTTCGTCGACCCCGCGGGCGAGCAGGCGCTGACCGCGGCGTCGGGCGCCGAACCGACCGACTGGCAGCAGCTCACGCACGACACCCGACGGGGCATCGCGGACGGCATCCTCGGCAGCGAGGTCGAGCGGCTCGCACGCCTGCTCGCACCGAGCGCCGTGACGGAGACGATCACGCACGAGCGGATCGTCGACGCGGTCGCCGAGATCGTCGCCTCGTTCGACGTGTACCGCACGTACCTGCCCGAGGGCGCCCACCACCTCATCACCGCGCTCGAGCGCGCCGTCGAGGCCCGCCCGGACCTCGACGACGTCATCGACCGGATCGCACCGGCACTCGTCGACCCGACGGACGCCGCGGCGGTCCGACTGCAGCAGACCAGCGGCATGGTGATGGCGAAGGGTGTCGAGGACACGGCGTTCTACCGCACCTCGCGCCTGTCGTCCCTGAGCGAGGTCGGCGGTGACCCGAGCGTCTTCGCGGTCTCGGTCGCGGACTTCCACCGGGCCCAGCGCGAACGGCTCGGCAGCTGGCCGCACACCATGACGACGCTCACCACGCACGACACGAAGCGCAGCGAGGACACCCGCGCCCGCATCGCCGTGCTGGCCGAGCTCGGCGACGAGTGGGCCGCCACGCTCGAGCGTCTGCAGTCGCTCGTGCCGTTGCAGGACCGCGTGTTCGCCGACCTGCTCTGGCAGGCGATCGTCGGCGCCCGGCCCGCCAGCCGTGAGCGTCTGCACGCGTACGCCGAGAAGGCCTCCCGCGAAGCCGGTGACAGCACCACCTGGACCGAGCCCGACGAGGCGTTCGAGCAGAAGATGCACGCGATCGTCGACGCCGCGTTCGACGACCCGGACGTGGTCGCCGTGCTCGACGCCCTCGACGAGCAGATCGACGCCGCCGGGTGGTCGAACGGTCTCGCCCAGAAGCTCGTCCAGCTCACCGCCCCGGGCGTCCCCGACGTCTACCAGGGCACCGAGTTCTGGGACCGCTCGCTCGTCGACCCCGACAACCGTCGTCCGGTCGACTACGCCGAGCGGCGTCACGTGCTCGCCGAGCTCGACGGCCCGGACGACGACGGCCCCGAGGACCTGCCGACCATCGGAATCGACGGTGCCGCGAAGCTCCTGGTCACGACCCGCGCACTGCGCATCCGTCGGGACCGCCCGGAGCTGTTCACCCGGTACCTGGAGCTCGAGGCCACCGGCAGCGCGGCCGACCACGTCATCGCGTTCGACCGCGGCGGTGCCGTGACGATCGCGACGCGTCTGCCGATCGGCCTCGACCGGGTCGGCGGTTGGGGCGACACGCTGGTGCACGCCGTCCCCGTCGAGCGCATCGACCTGCTCACCGGCCGACGCGTCCCCGCCGACCGCGGGATCGCGCTGGCCGACCTGCTCACCACCTACCCGGTCGCGCTCCTCGTGCCCACCGACGCGGTCGGTGCAGCCGGCCACGCCGACGCGGTGACCGCCGTGTCCGGCGCGAGCGGTGCCTCCCGGCCCGCCGCCGGCCGCACGCCGGACGCCACCGAGACCGACGCGCAGGCCGAGATCGACATCCTGGAGGGTCACGCATGACCGCACCTGACCGTTACGCCGTCTGGGCGCCCGAGCCGGACCGGGTCCGGCTCGTCGTCGACGACGTCGAGTACCCGCTCACCAAGGGCGACGACGACTGGTGGTCCACCGACGCCGTGATGCCGGTCGTCGGCGCACGGTACGGGTTCCGCATCGGCGACGACGACGCGGTCCGACCGGACCCGCGCAGCCGCTACCAGCCCGAGGGCGTGCACGGCCCGTCCGAGGTCGTCGACCCCGCACGGTTCGCGTGGACCGACGAGTCGTGGACCGGACGCCCGGCCCGCGGCGCCGTGATCTACGAGATGCACGTCGGCACCTACACACCCGAGGGCACGCTCGACGCCGCCGCCCAGAAGCTGGACCACCTGGTCGAGCTCGGGGTCGAGTTCGTCGAGCTGCTCCCCGTCAACGCCGTCAACGGCGACTGGAACTGGGGCTACGACGGGGTCGGCTGGTTCTCCGTGCACGCCCCGTACGGCGGCCCCGACGCCTACGACCGGTTCGTCGACACGGCGCACGCGCTGGGGCTCGGGGTCATCCAGGACGTCGTCTACAACCACCTCGGACCGAGCGGCAACTACCTGCCGCTGTACGGCCCGTACCTGCTGGCCGGGCTCGGCAACACCTGGGGTGACTCGGTGAACGTCGAGCACCCCGAGGTCCGCCGGTACGTGCTCGACAACGTGCGCATGTGGTTCCGCGACCACCACGTCGACGGGCTCCGGCTCGACGCCGTGCACGCGATCCGCGACACCACCCGCCCGCACGTGCTGGCCTCGATGGCCGACGAGACCGACGCCTACTCGTCGTTCATCGGGCGTCCGCTGTCGCTCATCGCGGAGTCCGACCTCAACGACCCGGTGATGTTCCGGCCGCGCGAGGCCGCCGGGTACGGCCTCGCCGGGCAGTGGTCGGACGACTTCCACCACGCCGTGCACGTGGCGCTCACCGGCGAGACGAACGGCTACTACGCCGACTTCGCTCCGCTGTCGGCGCTGGCGAAGGTGCTCGAGGACGGCTTCTTCCACGACGGCACCTGGTCGTCGTTCCGCGGCAAGCGGCACGGCCGGCCGATCGACCGCGGGACCTCCCCCGCGACGGCCCTGGTCGTCGCGAACCAGAACCACGACCAGATCGGCAACCGCGCCGCCGGCGACCGGCTCGCCGCGACGCTCGACGACGAGGGGCTCGTGATCGCCGCGGCTCTGACGCTGCTCGGGCCGTTCACGCCGATGCTGTTCATGGGCGAGGAGTTCGCGGCCTCGACACCGTGGCAGTTCTTCACCTCGCACCCGGAGCCCGAGCTCGGCAAGGCCACCGCCGAGGGGCGCATCGCCGAGTTCGCTGAGCACGGGTGGGACGAGTCAGCGGTGCCGGACCCGCAGGACCCGACGACGTTCACCAACTCCAAGCTCGACTGGGCCGACGTCAGCTCGGAGCGCGGTGCGGCGATCCTGCGTGCCTACCGGGTGCTCATCGCCCTGCGGCGCACCGACCAGGCGTTCGTCGACCACCGCTACGAGGCGAACGCCGTCCGCTTCAGCGAGGACCGGCGTTGGCTGGTGCTCACCCGCGGGCTGCTCGGCCCCGACGTGGCGCCGGTGCACGTCGTGGTGAACTTCGCCGACGACGCAGCCGAGGTCCCGGTGCCCGATGCCGTGGGCGAGGAGCTCTACGGCTTCGGCGCGACCGAGGTTGATGCCGGCGTCGTCCGGTTCCGCGGCCGCGGCGTGGTCGTGCTGCGCTAACCGACCGCGTGCTGCGCGAGCCAACCGCGAGCCGCAGCTCCGCACGCACGAACGGCGACGAACCCCTGGGTCCGTCGCCGTTCGTGCGTTCGTGTGTCCGCAGCCTCAGCCGGCGTGGTCGGAGACCGCGTGCGCGTTCTTCCGCACCGAGGGCAGCTTGCGGTGGTCCTTGAGCAGGGACCGGGTCTCGCGGATCCGGCGGTCGATGCCCCACTTCGTCACGAGCGCCAGGCTCTCGCGCACGATGTTGCCGCTCATCTTCGAGACGCCGAACTCCCGCTCGGTGAAGGTGATCGGCGTCTCCACGACCCGTAGACCCGCCTCGAGGGCACGCCAGCACAGGTCCACCTGGAAGCAGTACCCCTTCGACGCCACACCGGCGAGGTCGATCCGCTCGAACGCCCGCGACGTGAAGACCCGGAACCCGCCGGTGGCGTCGCGCACCGCGATGCCCAGGGCGAGACGCGTGTAGAGGTTGCCACCGCGCGAGAGCAGGAGGCGGTACCAGGGCCAGTTCTCGACCTTGCCGCCCTTGATCCACCGGGAGCCGAGCACCAGGTCGTTCGAGTCCGCGAGCTCGAGCATCCACGGCAGGTACTCGGGGTGGTGGGAGCCGTCGGCGTCCATCTCGACGAGCTTGGCGTAGCCGTGTTCCAGGCCCCACGCGAAGCCGGACAGGTACGCGCCCCCCAGGCCGTCCTTGACGGTGCGGTGCATGACGTGCACCCGATCGGTCTCGCGGGCGATGGCGTCCGCGATGTCGCCGGTGCCGTCCGGTGAGTTGTCGTCGACGACGAGCACGTGCACGGAGTCGTCGGTCGCTGCCAACGTGCGCTCGACGATCGGCCGGACGTTCTCGGCTTCGTCGTAGGTCGGGATGATGACCAGGGTCTCGCTCATGGTGCTCCTCGTGCTCGCAGTCGAATGTATCGCTGGCTTGGTGGGTCAATCCGACGAGAGGTCTGCGAACACGATCAGATTGTCCGTGTAGTGCCCGGTGGCGGTGTCGAACGTGCCGTCGCAGGTGATGAGTCGGAGTTGCGGAGTAGGGGTGGGGCCGTAGACGTCGCTCGTCGGGAACGCCGACTTGGCGGCGCGTTCGGAACGGTCGACGGTGAAGGTGCGGGTGCTGCCGTCGGACATCCGGACGTGGACCTCGTCGCCGGCGACCAGTTCGTCGAGCCGGAAGAACACCGCGGCGCTCGTGGGGCTGTCGACGTGACCGGCGATGACGGCGGGGCCGACCTCGCCGGGGACGATCCCGTCGCTGAACCAGCCCGCGCTGTCCCAGTCGACGGGCGGGTCGAGTTCTCCGGCAGCGCCGCGGTGGAGGTCCTCGAGCGAGGATCGCACGCCGATGGCCGGGATCGACACGCTGACCGGGGTGGCCGTCGAGCGGGCCTCGGGTGCGGCCGGGTCCTGGAACCCGTCGGTGCCGGAACCCGAGGACGACGAAGAAGACGACTGCGACGAGGACGACTGCGACGGGGACGCCGACGCCGACGACGCGGCACGCTCCCCCGCGCCGCCGCCCACCGTCGACGCGACCGCCACCCCGGCCACGCCCCCGACCACCACGACGGCGGCGACCACGGCACCGATGACCACGCCTCGGCGCCGGACGGCCGAGACGCGCCCGGCGCTCCGACGGCCGCTCACGAGCCGGCTCCGACGTCGCTGGCACAGCCCCCGAGCACGTCGGAGGTCAGCATCGTCGAACCGAGGGCCAGCCAGGCGTCTCCGTAGTAGGTCGGTGTGGTCGCCGCCGTCCGGGCGGCCCGCTCGAGGTCGTCGGCAGCCGCACGGGAGGAACCCGCGGCCTGCTCGGCAGCGGCCCGCGCGGTGTAGGCCAGCGCGTTCGTGTCCTGCGTCACCGGGGTGCCACCGAGGTCGAGCTGCGAGGCGAGCCGCGTCGTCCGTCCGAGCGTGGGCGCGAGGGCCGCCGCGAGCTCCCGGTCGGGCGCCGAACACGCCTCGGCGTACCGGAGCGGCGTCCGCATCGCGTCGTACCCGTAGAGCACGCGCCCGTCCCCACCGACGGGCGGCATCGGGTCCACCGATCCGTCGGCGTGGACCTGGGACCAGTCGCTGGGCAGGTCGGAGGCGTCCAGCACGGCGGCCGTCACGGCGCGCGAACCCCGGTTCAGCGCGTTCCAGCGGTCGTCCCCGGTGGCGTCCGCCAGCACCGAGAAGGCCACGGGCGAGGCGTACGAGGCGTTGTACCGGTAGGGCTCCTGATCCGCCCACGGTCCGGGCAGCAGGATCGTGCCGAGGTCCGTCCGGGCCGTCTCGTGCTCGAGGATCGCCGCCGCGATGCGCTTCCCCGCGGCGGTGTACCGGTCGTCGTCCCAGGCCTTCCCCGCGAGCACGAGGGCCCGGGCGGCGTCGAGGTCGGCGTCGCTCGCGGACTGCTCGTCGGCGACGCCCTCGTCGGACGTCCACCGCCACGCCAGCAGGTCGTCGTCGGTGAGCAGGTGGTCCCTCGTCCACTCCCAGATCGCGTCGAAGCGCGCACGGTCGTCGTTCGCGTAGGCGATGAGCAAGCCGTACGCCTGCCCCTCGCTGACGGTGTCACCACCCTGGTCGGTGCGGACGACGCGACCGTCCTCGACGTAGCGGTCCAGGAACGCCGACCGCAGCTGCCGCGGCGAGCGCGCCGCGTCGGGCGCGGTGGTCGAGGTCGGGGTCGCCGTGCCGCGAGCGGCGGTCGTGGTGCTCGACGACCAGGGGCGGACCGCGACGATCGCGACGACGATGGCGACGATGACGGCCGCCGCGGCGGCGACCGGTATCCAGGTCCTGCGGGTCATGCTGGCCTGCCTCTCCGGGGATGGTGGGGGGGGGGGTCGAAGAGGAGGCGCGGATCGCGTGGGCCGTGCAGCGCACGTGATCCGCGCCTCCAGTCCGGGGCGTCAGCGGAACAGCGAGCGGAGCATCGCGACGGCCGCGTGGACCGTCTCGGTCACCGGACGGTCAGCGGCTGTGCCGCCACCGCCGGTCTGCACCCCGCCGGACGGGGTGGCGGCGGTCGCGGCGGCGTCCGTCACGGGCACGACCGTCAGGTTGCCCTTGCTGTCGTCGAGGACGAACAGGGTCGAGACGGTGTTGCCGGCGAGGTCGACCTTCGCGGTGCCCCGCTGGCCGCTGCCGGAGACGTCGAGCGACCACTTGCCGGCGTCGACCGTTGCGTACTTGGTGGCGGTGCCGAAGGTGGCATCCTCGGCGATCGGGGTGCCGTCGGAGGTCTGCACGTCGACGCGCTTCGCGGTGGTGGCGGCCTGCACGAGCCGGAGCTTCGCCTTGCCGTCGCCGGGCTGCTGCAGGTCGTCGGTGAACGCGGTCGTCTTCAGCCCGTCGTTCTTGCCGTAGGCGACGACGGTGCTGGCGTCGCCCTTCTGCACGGTGACGTCGGTGGAGATGACCGGGGTGGAACCCGGCGCGTCGGCGGCGCGCATCGACAGGACGTAGGTGCCGACCGGCAGCTTCTCGTACGGGCTGACCTGGCCGTAGGTGACGTCGTCGAGTTCGAAGACGGTCTTCCCCCCGGCGAGGCTGGACAGTTCGACGTCGACGCCCTTCGTGTCCGGCGACAGGTGTCCGACGCGGAGCCAGCCCTGGTCGGCGGTCGCGGCGGAAGCGGTCTGGGGGGCGGCGAGCCCGACGGTCGCGGCGACGAGTGTGGCGGCGAGCGCTCCGATGACGACGGTGCGGCGGCGGTTCGTGGTGCGTGCGGTCATGATGGGGCTCCTTCGGGTCGAGGTGCGGTTGGCGTGCGGTCGTCGTGTCGAGGTGTGGTTCGTGGGGTTGTCATCCGGGCCGCCGCGCGAGCGGGCGGAATGCCAGGGTGTGCGCCGGAGTCCCCCGGGCATTTCGCCCGCTCGTCCAGCGGGCGTTCCGCCCCGACGTGTTCGCGGGGAGCGGTTCCGCGGCCGATCCGTCGAGCGGGTGGAATGCCGGGGTGCGTGCCGGAGCCCTCCGGGCATTTCGCCCGCTCGCCCAGCACCAGCACCAGCTCCAGCCCCGGCGCGGCCGAGCGATCAGGGGTCACGAGGCGCTCGTCGCGGTCGTCGTCGGGTCGGCCGGGGTGTACGTCACCGTGAGCCGTGCTCCCTCACGCTCGACCGAGTCCGGCCGGAACGCCTGGGACATGGCGTCGAAGGTCCGAGCGACCCGTGCTGCCGACGCGTCGTCGCTCGTGTGCAGGACGACGGTGCGGAACGGCTGGCCGGTCTCCCCGGTGCGCGGGGTGAACCGGTCGACCCGCACGTCCTGGTCGGCGAGCACCTGTCCGAGCGCGATCATCGCCCGCGAGTCGACCTGTCCGGCACGGAACTGCGACTTCGTGCCGTCGTCCGCACGCAGGGCCGGGTTCGACGCGAGCTCGGTTCCCAGGGTCTTCCGGACGTCGGTGGCCCGGGTGATCGCCGTCTCGGCGGCGCTGGCTCCCTCGGCATGGATCCGGCGGACCTCGACCTGCTGGTCACCGGTGCCGAAGGTCGCGACGGCCGTGGAGTTCTCGATCGCCTGTCGGACGTCGGTGGACGAGTTGCCGCCGGTGCGCATGGAGTCCGTCGTGATGACGTAGTCCGAGTCCTTCCAGCCGTTCGGGGACTGCCGTTCCACTGCTCCGTCGGTGTCGAGCTTGTAGTACCAGACGACGTTGTTCCGGGCGAAGCCGTCGTCCACGAGGTCGACCCACATGGCGTCGTCGACCAGCAGACGCGAGGACTTCGGCACGTTGTCGCCCACCCACTGCTCGGCCTGCTGCATGGGCAGGTCGAGGTTGCCCAGCAGGAAGCCCCGCAGCTGTGTCCCCCACAGCGGCACCGCGACGACGAGGGCCGCAGCCGCGACGACGGCCCAGGTGATGCCGAGGCCGCGCCGTGCCCTCGGGCCGAACCGGCCCCGGGTGTGGACCCGACCGGCGATCGTCAGGACGGCACGCTCGACGGTGTACGCGACGAGGAGCGCTGCGAACGGGATGAGCATGATGACGTAGGGCACCGGCAGGTACCCGTTCGGCCGGAACATCACCGCGAGCAGGAACACGAGCATCGCGGCGATCGGTCGGACCCGTCGCAGGAACAGCCCGACGACGGCCGCGACCGAGCCGAGCACGATGAACACCGGGTCGAGTGCCCACCACTGCGCGGCCGCCTCGTTCGCCAGGCTGCCCCCGTCGAACACGGATCCGGAAGCGGTCCGCGACCCGAGCTGGTAGGTGACGCCCTCCCACAGGCTGACTCGCCCGTTGCCCGGCACGAGTTCGCCCTTCACCGCGGCGAGCAGCAGGTACCCGCCGCCGATCAGCACGAGCACGGCCCCGGCGACGCTGAGCGTGTACCGGCGGGTGCTCTTGTCGGCGCGACGCACGGCCATCCAGATCAGGAACGGCAGTGCGAGCAGGTAGGTCTCCTTGGACAGCACGGCGATGCCGAGGCAGGCAGCGGCACCGGCGAACCCGGCGAGCTGCTGGCGACGGCTCAGCACGAGGACGAACGCGGCGAGCAGCCAGGGCGTCGCGACGTTGTCGATGTACACGGTGCGGTGGTACTGCAGCGCGAGCGGTGACAGCGCGAAGACGAGTCCGGCCGCGGCCGCCGTGATCCGTCCGGCACCGAGACGTCGGGCCAGGACGAACAGCAGGATGCTCGAGACAGCGGAGAAGAACACCATGGCCTCGCGCCCGGCCTCCACCGCGAAGGGGTACCGCGCGAACGCCCCGGTCAACCCGGTGTACCCGGCGATCTGGATCCATCCGAGCGGCGGGTGGTCGTACCAGTACGTGTAGTGGGTGAGCTCGCCGAGGTTCGTGATCGCCCACGCCTGTGCGGTGTAGGTCCCCTCGTCGTCGATGCGCTGCGGTGTGCCCGACATGTTCCAGGCCTGGACGAGCACGGTCACCGCGACGACGGGCAGCAACCACGTCAGGCTGGCCGCGTGCCGGCGGAACCACGCCCCGACGCCGGCCCGGTGCGCGGTGGTGCCACCACGGATCGGGATGCCCGTGGTGTCGGTGATGCTGGCGGTCATCGGGTGCCTCCCGTGGTGGTGCCGGCGAACGCACGATCGGACGACGCTGCGCCCGCGGACGACGCTGCGCCCGATCCGGCGCCCGCGGACGACGCTGCGCCCGATCCGTCCAGGTCCGAGGCGAAGCCGACCACCTGTCCGGTGCGGTGCTGGCCGGTGTGCTCGGTCTTCTCCCACCCGTTCTGGCCCTTGGCGTGCCGGACGACTGCCCGGACCGCCGCGGCGGCGAGGAACACCTGGTACGGCACCAGGCCGAGCACGAGCCGCACGTAGTCGCGGAACCGGACCTTCTCGCCGTACAGACGACCGAACTCGTTCAGCCCGACGATCTCGACGGCGAGCAGCATGAGCGTCGGCGCCACCGGCACGAACGACACGAGGGCGATCGCCGTCGGCACCTTGACGAACAGGATCATCAGGACGCTCAGCGGGATGAGCAGCCCGGTGGCCGCCTGGATGAACGGCATCGTGAGCATGTAGCGGGCGAAGAACCGCTGCCGGAAGGACGGCAGCTTCTTCCACTCCCCCTTGCCCAGCACCTGCAGGAAGCCCTGGTTCCACCGCGTGCGCTGTTTGAGCAGCGAGGCGAAGGTCGGCGGGGTCTCCTCGCGGGTGACGGCCTCGGGGCTGTAGGCGACGACGACCTTCGCGCCGTCGGCGGAGAGCCGCACGCCGAGTTCGCAGTCCTCGGCGAGGCAGTGTGCATCCCAGCCGTTCGACCACTCCAGGCGGGAGCGGGTCACGAAGACGGTGTTGCCCCCGAGGGGGATGAACTTGGACCCGGCGTGGAAGTGCAGGCGCGAGCGGAACCAGAAGTAGTACTCCAGGACGTTCCGGAGCGACCACCAGCTCGACCTGAAGTTCATCAGCTGGACGCCGCCCTGCACCACGTCGGCGTCGGTCTCCTGGAACCGCGAGTCGACGAGGGAGAGCAGCCGCGGGTAGACCTCGTCCTCGGCGTCGAACACCCCGACGATGTCACCCGTCGCGTGCTGGAGCGCCAGGTTCATCGCCTTCGGCTTGTTCTTCGGCAGGGTGTCGTCCACCACGACCTTGATCAGGGAGGGGTGCCGAGCCGCCGCAGCACGCACGACGGCGTCGGTCTCCGGGTCGTCCTCCCCGACGATCGCGATGATCTCGAAGTCGGGGTGGTCCTGGGTCGCGAGCATGTCGAGCGTCTGCCCCATCACGTCCTGCTCGTGCCGACCGGGCACCAGGAGCGTGAACCGGTGCGTCGCCGGACGCGGGGTCTGGCTGAAGCTGGTGGACTTCAGCGCGTCCCGGGAGCGCCAGGCGTGCAGCATCCACCAGAGGGTGGTCAACGCGATGATCGTGAGCAGCACGGAGAGGGCGATGAGGGTCGAGTAGCCGAGCCACTCGCCCAGCGACCAGGCGGCCTGTGGGAGCTGCCCCGAGCCTCCCGTCGGCACGTCCGTGGTTCCTCGGTTCGGGACGTCCCCCGTCGTCCCGGTGTCGTTGTCGGGCTGGAGCAGCGGCCCTGCGGCCGTCAGCAACACGGCTGAGATGGTCATTCGGGGAACCCCTTCGGACGTGTGTCGGTGGACCGGAAGACGAGGGCCTTGTACGCGGCGAACCGGAACGCGGTGCCGAGGACGAGGCCGACGCCGTTGCCGGCGACGTTGTCGGCGAGGGTGGACGTGAAGCCGAGGACGTAGTGCGAGACGAACAGGCAGGCAGCGGCGATGCCGAGGCCGACGAGGTTCGTGGCAGCGAAGAGCAACCCCTCGCGGACGGTCTCGCGGCGGCCGGTCTGGCGCTGGGCGCGGAAGGTGATGAAGCGGTTGCCGATCCACGCGATCGAGGTCGCCACGATGGCCGACACGATCTTCGCTGCGATGGGACCGTCCGACATGACGGTGGCGCGGAGCAGGTTGTAGACGCCCAGGTCGACGACGAAGCAGACGGCACCGATGGTGCCGAACGACGCGAGTTGCCTCGCGGTGGCGAGCAGGCGCGGGACCGTGCCAGGGCGCACGGTCCGCACCGCACCGGTGTCGGGTGACACCAGAACGGGGGTATGAGTTCGGGTCATGCCCCCGATTCGGGGGACGCGGACGGGTGGTTTGGGCGGGGTACGCGATTTGCCAGGCCCCTGCCAGATGCGCGACACATGCCGTTCATCTTGACGATCCGTCAGCTGCGGTGGTCATGGGGCGGGCACGACGGACGGGAGGCCCGGTGCCAGCTGGCACCGGGCCTCCCGTCCGTCGGTCGGTTGCGTCTACGCGGGGCGCGACGACGGGGACACGTTCTTGGACGCGTCCCGTTCCGGGATGTCGCCGAGTGCCTCGTCGATCGCCGCGAGGGCGTCCGCGTCGAGCTTGACGCCGGCGGCCTTGACGTTGTCGGTGACCTGCTGCGGACGCGAGGCGCCGACGATGGCGCTCGCGACGTTCTCGTTCTGCAGGGTCCACGCGATCGCGAGCTGCGCCAGCGTGAGGCCGGCCTGGTCAGCGACGGGCTGCAGGCGCTGCACGGCTTCGAGGACCTCGTCGCGCATGAACCGCTTGATCATGTCCGCGCCGCCCTTCTCGTCCGTGGCTCGCGAGCCCTCGGGCAGGGGCTGACCCGGCTTGTACTTGCCGGTCAGGACGCCCTGCGCGATGGGCGACCAGACGATCTGCGACAGGCCGAGCTGCTTCGAGGCGGGGACGACCTCGCCCTCGATGACGCGCCACAGCATCGAGTACTGCGGCTGGTTCGAGATGAGCTGGAAGCCGAGCTCCTTGGCGAGTGCGGCACCGGCGCGGATCTGCTCGGCGGACCACTCGCTGACGCCGATGTAGAGCGCCTTGCCCTGGCGGACGACGTCGGCGAAGGCCTGCATCGTCTCTTCGAGGGGGGTCTCGTAGTCGTAGCGGTGTGCCTGGTAGAGGTCGACGTAGTCGGTCTGCAGTCGCTCGAGCGAGCCGTTGATCGACTCCATGATGTGCTTGCGGCTGAGGCCGACGTCGTTGTGCCCCTTCGGGCCGGTCGGCCAGTAGACCTTCGTGAAGACCTCGAGGGACTGGCGCCGCTCGCCCTTGAGCGCCTCGCCGAGGACGGTCTCGGCGGCGGTGTTGGCGTACGTGTCCGCGGTGTCGAACGTGGTGATGCCGGCGTCGAGCGCTGCCCGCACGCACTGGGTGGCGACGTCGTTCTCGACCTGCGAGCCGTGCGTCAGCCAGTTGCCGTAGGTGATCTCGGAGATCTTGAGTCCGGAGTTGCCCAGGTACCTGAATTCCATGGCTCCGACGCTACTGGAGTGAGCGCGCACGTGAGGGGTCCCGCGAGTGCCTGTCGGGGCCGGGGTGGGCGGGGGCGCGGGGCTGGGCGCGCGCGGGCGAAATGCCAGAGTGCCGCCGACGGCACACCCGGACATGTCGCCCGCTCGCCTGCTCGCCTCGGGCGACCCCGGCATCGGCTTCCGTGCAGCGGGTCCGGAACAGCGGGTCCAGAGCTGTCGGTGAGCGGGCCGCGCGAACGGGCGAAACACCGCCGTGCAGCCAGGCAGCCGGCACGGTGTTTCGCCCGCTGGCGGAAGCGACCATCCCTCCACAGCGGTGAAAGCGGGCCAGCCATCCACAAAGGAGGCCCGACTCACGTCCGCAAGACCGGCTCGCCGTCACGCTGTGGAGATGACCGCAAGACGGCGACTCCCGATGGCACTCCGCGACGCTTCGTTCCGAGTACGCGATGCGCTGCACCGAGGCGTTTCGCGTGGCCGACTCGACGCTCGCGATCTCATCCGACCGTTCCACGGCATCCGATCAGCGTTCCCACCGGTGTCCGTGGATGAACGTGCGAGAGCGCTCGCTCCTCGGCTCCGCCCCGATCAGGTGTTCAGCCACGTCACCGCCGCAGCGATCATCGGCGTCCCGCTGCCCAGACGTCTCGAACGCGACCAGCGGTTGCACGTCACGACGATCGGGACCGATCAAGCGCTCCGGGTTCGCGGCACGGTCGGCCACCGGGCTCGGTACGGATCAGTCCGCGCGACGATCGCACGAGGAGTGCCACTGACCACTCCGGCCGACACGTTCGTCGCGCTGGGCTCGATGCTGACGCTCGACGAACTCATCGTCGCGGGCGATGCACTCGTGGGGTGGCTCGGCTGGACGACGCTCGATGAACTCGCGCAAGCCGTCCGACGACGACGTGGCATCCGCGGGATCGTGAAGCTCCGCCTCGCGCTCGATGAGATCCGGAGGGGATCTCGGTCCCCCGGAGAGACCCGGACACGGCTGGCACTCATCCGCCGCGGACTCCCGGAACCGGCGCTCAACCACGATGTCGTCGTCGACGGGCAGTGGATCGCATGTGTGGACCTCGCCTACCCCGATGCCAGGGTCGCGATCGAGTACGAGAGCGATCTGCACCGCACCGATCCAGCCAGCTTCCGAAAGGACCTCACGCGCGGCGAGCATCTGAAGGACGTCGACTGGTGGCTCGTCAGAGCAACAGCAGACGACCTCGATCACGGGGTCGAGCGTTTCGTGCACCGCGTCAGGCGGCTGCTCGAGGTCGGTGCCAGAGGAGCTCACGACACGCGGTTTGCGACACTTGGGTGAACAATGGTTGACGCTTCAACCAAAACGGTGCACACTGTCGTAGTATCAACTCGATGCAGGCGCATGGAACGCGTCGCACCGCAGACTCTCGTTCGGAAGAAGGACCACCATGACGCTCACCGCTGACACCGTTCCCGGCTACAAGACCGGCACCTGGAAGATCGACCCCACCCACTCCGAGGTCACCTTCTCGGTCCGCCACCTCGCCATCAGCAAGGTCAAGGGCAAGTTCGAGACGTTCGACGCCACCGTCGTCACCGCCGAGAACCCGCTCGAGTCGACCGTCGAGGCCAACATCGACGTCGCGTCGATCAACACCGGCCAGGAGCAGCGCGACCAGCACCTCAAGACGAGCGACTTCTTCCTCACCGAAGAGCACCCGCAGCTGACCTTCCGTTCCACGAGCATCGAGGCGAAGGGCGACGACCTGCACATCGCGGGTGACCTGACCCTGCGCGGCGTCACCAAGCCGGTCGTCCTGAAGGCCGAGCTCGGCGGCTTCACCACGGACGGCTACGGCCAGGTCAAGTTCGGCGCCGAGGCGACCACGAAGATCGACCGCACCGAGTTCGGTGTGAACTGGAACGCGGCGCTCGAGGCCGGCGGCTTCACCCTGGGCAACGACGTCACGATCAACCTCGACGTCCAGTTCGTCCTCCAGGCGGCCTGAGCCGCCTCTGACGCAACGCCCGACTGAGGGCACCGAGCGTCACTCCCCGAACCCGAGAAGAACGCCCCGACTCCGCACGGAGTCGGGGCGTTCTTCGTTGCCCGCGCGGGGTCCCCCGACCACGAGCGGGCGAAATACCCCGGAGCTTCGTCCTGGCTCGTCGGGCATTCCACCCGCTCGCCGACGCCGGGGCCGAAGTCGATGCCGATCCCCGCAATCACGCCCACATCCACGCCCACGCCAACGCCCACGTCCACGCCCACGCCCACGCCCACGAGCGGGCGAAACACCATGCCGGCCCCCGTGGCGCGCCTGACATTTCGCCCGCTCGCGCAAGGACCCGAGCGCCGGGTGCGAGCGACCCCGGCGGAGATCGGAAGCGCGGCCGAACGGGCGGAATACCCGGGACACGGCGGGGACGAAGTGCGGCATTTCGCCCGCTCGCGCACAGGGGCGCTCGCGCGCAGGGGCTCGCGCGCAGGGGCGCGCGGAGGGGCACCAAGCGCGAGGCAGAGGCAGAGGCAGACGCAGAGGCAGAGCAAGGGCACCAGCGGGGACGAGCGGACGAGCAACGGCCGAGCGCCGCCCCCGCGTAACGTTGGCGCGTACGACAACAGCGCGGGGAATCCACACTCCGGACCCCGAGTTGCACCAAGCGCACCCGCCCGCACGACGAACAGGAGCACCACCATGGCCACCGACTGGATCGCGATGCAGGCCCTCGCGGCAGCCGAGTTCGGCCGCCGCGTCGCCGCCGTCACCGACTGGGACGCCCCGACCCCCGACTCCGAGTGGACCACCCGCGACCTCGTCGCCCACGTCGTCGACGAGCAGCGCTGGATCCCGAAGCTCCTCACCGGGTGCGACTACGCCCAGGCCCAGGCCGACCTCGAGCCGATCGGCGACGACCTGGTGGCCGAGTGGCACCGGTTCGCCACCGCGGCCACCGACGCCTGGCGGAACGCCCCGCAGGACACCCCCGTGCACCTCAGCACCGACGTCGTGCCCGCCGCGCAGTACCTCACCGAGCAGACGAGCGACATCACGATCCACACGTGGGACCTCGCCCGGGCGACCGGCGCCGAGGAGTCCCTGCCCGACGAGCTCGTCCGCGCCGTTTGGGAGTACTTCGAGCCGCAGATCGAGGACCTCGCCGCCACCGGTCTGTACGCACCCCCGGTCGACGTCACCGAGGACTCCCCGCTCCAGGTCCGCCTGCTCGCCGTCACAGGCCGCGATGCCAGAGTGACGGCATGACCACCGACACGAAACGCCTCGGCAACTCGGGGCTCGAGATCAGCAGCGTCGTCCTCGGCATGATGTCGTACGGCGACCCGGACCGGGGCTCGCACGCCTGGAGCGTCGGCATCGACGAGGCCCGCCCGTTCGTCCGCCGCGCGTTCGAGGCCGGCATCACGACCTTCGACACCGCGAACGTCTACTCGGACGGCAGCAGCGAGGAGATCACCGGCACGCTCCTCGCCGAGCTGGCTCCGCGCGAGGACGTCCAGGTCTTCACGAAGGTCTTCAACCGGATGCGTCCCGGCCGGAACGGCGCCGGGCTGTCCCGCGCGGCGATCATGCACGAGATCGACGCCTCCCTGACCCGGCTCGGCACGGACTACGTCGACCTGTACCAGATCCACCGCTTCGACCCGGTGACGCCGATCGAGGAGACCATGGAGGCCCTCCACGACGTCGTGAAGGCCGGCAAGGCGCGCTACATCGGCGCGAGCAGCATGTGGACGTGGCAGTTCGCCGAGATGCAGCACACCGCCGAGCGCCACGGCTGGACGAAGTTCGTGAGCATGCAGGACCAGTACAACCTGCTCGAACGCGAGGAGGAGCGCGAGATGCTCCCCTTCTGCGAGCACACCGGCGTCGGCGTGATCCCGTGGAGCCCCCTCGCCCGCGGCCGCGTCACCCGCCCCTGGGACGCCTCCGGGTCGGGCTCGCGCGCGCAGACCGACGAGTTCGGCAAGACCCTCTACAAGCAGGACGAGGACGCCAACCGCGCGATCGTCGACGCGGTCGAGGCCGTCGCCACGGAGCGCGGCGTCCCGATGGCGCAGGTCGCCCTGGCCTGGGTCGCCGGCAAGCCCGCGGTCTCCGCGCCCATCGTCGGCGCGACGAAGGAGCACCACATCGACGACGCGGTGGCCGCAGCGTCGCTGACGCTCACCGACGACGAGGTCACGCGACTCGAGTCCGCGTACACGCCCCGGGTGCCGTCCGGTTTCTGACGCCCCCACGAGCGGACGGGAGGCACGGTGCCAGCTGGCACCGTGCCTCCCGTCCGTCAGGTGGTCGCGGTGACGGCCGTGGTCAGGCGACCGCGCTGCCGTCAGTGCGCTGCAGGCGCGCGATGCGCCGCCGCGCGGCTCGTTCGGACCCGGTCTGGTCGTCGAGGACCGCACCGATCCCGTCGAGCACGAGCTTCGTGGTGCGGACCACCGGCAGCTCCAGCGGGCCGACGATCGGCGCACGGAGGCCGAGGAGTGAGCGGTGCCGCGGGTCGAGCGTGGACACCGCCCCCTGGAACACGGCGCGGTAGCCGGGTCGCAGCAGGCGGGACAGCGGCGGGTCCTTGATGAACCGGACGACGTCTCGGGTGCGCGAGTCGACCAGGAGTTCGCCGCGGTCGAGGTACCCGTTCATCTGGGCACGGAGCTCCGCCTCGGACTCGGGCGGGTCGACGATGCGCATGAGGCGCCCGGCCTCGGCCCACTCGCGCACGTAGGCGTCCGCGCCTCCGGGGATCGGGCCACCCCAGCGCTGGGCGGCGCGGAGGAACGCGTCGGTGAAGGCGAGGTGTACCCAGCGCGCCAGGTCCGGGTCGTTGGCCGCGTAGGGGCGGGTGGTGCCGTGCGCGTCGACGTACTGCCCACGGACCCGCTCGTGCAGCCGGAGCACCCAGTCGCTGCCGCTGCGGGCGGTCTGCCGGTCGCCGTACGTGACCGTCGCGATCCACCGGCTGGTGCCCGCCAGGCGACCGAACGGGTCCTCGCGGTACCGGGAGTGGTCGGCGACGCCGGCGAGCGCGCCGGGGTGCAGCGCCTGGACGAGCAGTGCCCGCACGCCGGCGACGATGCCGTGGCTCCCGCCGTGCACCGCCCACGTGGCGGAGCCCGGACCGAAGAAGCCCGCGTCGGTGCCGTGTTCCAGGTCGTCCATCCAGGCTTCCGTGCCGGTCGAACCGCCCGTGAACGTATGGTTGAGGCGGGACCGGAAGACGTCGGAGACAGTGGACATGTCGTCATGTTCCGTCCGTCACCTGGGCGTGGGGGTGCCATCGCGCAAAGTGGCCCTCCCAGCGTGCACGGGGGTGGCCCACTAGGTTGGGTCGGGTGAGCATCGACACGCCTCGTCCCTGGCTTGCCTCGTACGCCCCGGGGGTCCCGCACGACATCGAGGAACAGAGTGGTTCCCTGTACGACCTGGTCGAGCAGTCGGCCCGGAAGTTCCCCAGGCAGGTCGCCCTCGAGTTCTTCAAGCGCACCACGAGCTACGCCGACCTCGAGGAGCAGATCCTCCGCGCGGCGAACGGCCTGCGGAAGCTCGGCGTGGGGGCGGGTGACCGCGTCGCCATCGTCCTGCCGAACTGCCCGCAGCACATCGTGGCGTTCTACGCGGTGCTGCGGCTCGGCGCGATCGTGGTCGAGCACAACCCGCTGTACACGCCGCGGGAACTCCGCCACCAGTTCGAGGACCACGGCGCCAAGGTCGCCATCGCGTGGGACAAGTCCGTCGCGACGCTGCAGGACTTCCCGGCCGACGTGCACCTCGACGCGATCGTCTCGGTCGACATCACCCGGGCCATGCCCCGGAGCACCCGGCTCGCCCTGGCGCTGCCGGTCGCGAAGGCCCGCGAGTCCCGCGCGAAGCTGACGGCAAAGGTGCGCGGCACGGTCAAGTGGGACGACCTCGCCGACACCCGCAAGCTGTCGAAGCGGCACCCGCGGCCGGCCACCGACGACGTCGCGCTGATCCAGTACACGTCCGGCACCACCGGGACGCCGAAGGGCGCGGTGCTGAGCCACCGGAACCTGCTGGCGAACGCCGCGCAGGCCCGGGCGTGGGTGCCGCAGATCCGCCGCGGCGACAACGTCGTGTACGCGGTGCTGCCGATGTTCCACGCCTACGGCCTGACGCTCTGCCTGACCTTCGCGATGAGCATGGCCTCGCGGCTCGTGCTCTTCCCCGCGTTCGACCCCGCCCTGGTCCTGACGGCGATCAAGCGCCACCCGCCGACGTTCCTGCCGGCCGTGCCGCCGATCTACGCCCGGCTGCAGCACGCGGCCGACTCGGCGAAGGTGTCGCTCAAGGGCATCGAGATCGGCATCTCCGGTGCCATGCCGCTGTCGCAGGACATCGTCGAACCGTGGGAGGCCCGGACCGACGGCTACCTGGTCGAGGGCTACGGCCTGTCCGAGTGCTCCCCGGTCCTGATGGCCAACCCGGTCTCCCCCGAGCGTCGACTCGGATCGATCGGCCTGCCGCTGTCCTCCACCGAGGCGCGCGTGGTCGACCCCGACGACGACACGAAGGTGCTCGGCATCGACGAGCCCGGCGAACTGCAGGTCCGTGGCCCCCAGGTGTTCCGCGGCTACTGGGGCAAGGCCGAGGCCACCGACGAGGTCTTCACGCCCGACGGCTGGTTCCGCACCGGCGACATCGTGGCCATCGACGCCGACGGGTACGTCCGGATCGTCGACCGCCTCAAGGAACTCATCATCACCGGCGGCTTCAACGTGTCACCGTCCGAGGTCGAGGACACCCTGCTGAAGCACCCCAGCGTCAAGGAGGTCGCGGTCGTCGGCATCACGCAGGGCGGCAACGAGCAGGTCGTCGCCGCGGTCGTGCCGAAGGACCCCGCGACGTTCGACGGGGCCGCGCTCCGGGCCTGGTCGCGCGAGCACCTGGCGGCGTACAAGGTGCCGCGCCGGGTCGTCGTGGTCGAGGACCTGCCGCGCTCGATGATCGGCAAGGTACTGCGGCGGAAGGTGCGGGACCAGATCCTGGACGGCTGACCGGCGGCTCCGGGTCGGCGCCGGTCCGGCTGACGCGCGGGCGCCGCTGCTGGTCAGTGGGCGCGCCGCTGCTGGTCAGCGGGCCCGCCGCCGCTGGTCAGCGGGCCCGCCGCCCGGGCACCGCCAGCACGGACAGCCCGGCCACCACCAGCACGATCCCGGCCCATCCGCCGGTCCCCAGGCGCTCCCCCACCACGAGCACCGCCAGCACCGCGGCCACGACGGGCTCGAGCAGGGACAGCAGCGTCGCGACCGACGCGGTCACCGTCCGGAGCCCGAGCGCGTACAGCGAGTGTCCGATCACCGTCGGCACCAGCGCCAGGTACAGGAACACCGGCCAGTTGTCGGCGTCGGTCAGGAACGGTCCGCCCGCCACCACGGCGAGCACGACGAGCGGCACCGCGGCCACCCCGAACACCGCGCCGACGAGCCCGCGTTCGTTCGGCCCGCGGGCGGCCCGTGCGGCCGCGACCCCGACGTCCCCGCCGACACGCATGCTGTCGGACTCCGCTCGGACGACGGCGATCGGCATCCGGCTCGTCGCGGCGTGCATCCCCCGCGCCACCGCCCACGAGTACAGCGCGTACGTCAGACCGGCGACCAGGGCGCTGCCGACGCCGCCCGCGAGTGACCGCCCGCCGCCGTCGTGCTCGGAGCGCGCGAGGGTGACGACGACCATGCCGACCACGCTCACCAGGGTGGCGAGGAGCCACCGGCGGGTGACGCGTCTGCGGTCGGCGACCCACTCGACCAGGCCGGCGAAGACGGGCGACGACCCGATGGCCAGGGTCGTGCCGAGCGCGACCCCGGCGTCGGCGAGGGCCGCGTAGAACGCGACCGCGTAGACCACGAGCGATGCGGCCCCGAGCAGTGCCCATCCGCGGGTCCGGCGCTGCGTGACGGCACGCAGCGTGCCCCGGCCCGCGGTCGCGGCGAGCACGAGGCCGCCGAGCCCGAAGGTGACCGCACCGAACACGAACGCCGGCACACCGGGCGCGAAGTGCGTCGCGGTCCCGGTGGTGCCCCAGACCGCCGCGGCGACCGCGATCGCCGCCAGGCCGGCGACGGGCCTGGAGGCACGCCCCGCGCCCGGTCCGTGACTCACGAGACGTGGACGCTGGGCCGTCGGTTGACCTCGGGTTCCGCTTCGCGCAGGACCTCGCGCGTGACGGGGGCGACGTCGCCGGCGCCGGTGAACACGAAGCGCAGGGCGTTGCGGATCGGGCTGCCCTCGTTCCACTCGAAGTAGATGCTCGGTACCACCCCGGCGAGGTCCCGGATGGCGAGGAGCGTCGACGCGATGGTGTTCGGGACGTTGCCGGAGCGGACCTTGAGCACGCGGAACCCGTGGATGACGTGGCCTTCGACCACCAGGTCCTCTTCGAAGTCGGAGGAGTCGGCCGGCAGGACCTCGAGGAACATCGTCGGCACGCGGGCCGGGATTCCGGAGTCGCGGCGTTCCTCGCGCCCCTTCGCCCGGTACGCCTCGGCCGTGCCGGCACCGGGCTCGTTCGCGATGATGCAGACCGAACTGAACTGGTCGGCGTCGGCCTCGACGAACTGCCTGGCGGTCGCGTCGAGCTCGATCGACGACGCCCGGAGCTCGAACGAACGCCGCACGCGCGAGATGAGCGACACCACGACGATCGCGATGATGAAGATCGCCGCGATCCGCACGCCGTCGGGCCGCTCGATGACGTTGGCGACCGTGGTGTAGACGAACACGACCGAGATCACACCGAACGCGATGGTGCGCTTGCGCTGCTGCTTGCGGCGCGCGGACAGCGTCACCGCGACCGCTGCGCTCGTGATGAGCACCAGCACGCCGGTGGCGTAGGCGCCACCCTGGGCGTCGACGTCGGCCTGGAAGATGATCGTGATGACGAACGCGATGAGCGTGAAGATGATCACGAGGGGACGCACCGCACGCGCCCACTGCGGTGCCATGCCGTAGCGGGGCAGGAACCGCGGCACCAGGTTGAGGAGCCCCGCCATCGCGCTCGCACCGGCGAACCACAGGATGGCGACGGTCGAGAAGTCGTAGATCGACCCGAACACCCCGCCCATGTACTCGTGCGCCAGGTACGCCAGGGCACGGCCGTTCGCACCGCCGCCCGGCTGGAACTCGCGCTGCGGGATGAGGAACGTCGTCACGATCGACGACGTGATGAGGAACGAGCTCATGATGAGCGCCGCGACGGTCAGCAGTCGCTTGGTGCCGCGGATCCGGCCCTCGGGTCGATCGCTGGTGTCGTCGCTGGCGTCACCGCGGACCTGCGGCATCACCGCGACGCCGGTCTCGAAGCCGGAGAGCCCGAGCGCGAGCTTCGGGAACACGATCAGGGCGATGCCGACCATCACGAGCGGGTTGCTGTGCTGTGCCGTCAGCCCGGACCACCAGTCGCTCGCCACCATCGGGTTCTCGAACACGTGCCAGAGGGCGACGATGATGACGACGGCGTTCAGGGCGAGGAACACCGCGACGAGCCCGACCGCGATGCCGATGGCCTCCTTGAACCCGCGCAGGAACACGATGCCGAGCAGGAGCAGCAGCGCCAGGGTGAGCGGCACCGGGATCTCGGTGAACCAGTGCGGCGTGTACGGGTTCTCGGCGATGTGCGCCGTGGCGTCGGCCGCCGACAGGGTCATCGTGATCATGAAGTCCGTCACGGCGAACCCGAGCAGCACCAGCACGAGGAGCTTGCCCGCCCACCACGGCAGGAGCTTCTCGAGCATCATGATCGACCCGGCGCCCCGGAAGCTGTCGTGGGCGATCCGGCGGTAGACCGGCAGTGCCCCGAACAGCGTGACGAGCACGAGGACGATCGTCGCGATCGGCGACAGCAGACCCGCGGCGAGCGCGGCGATGGCGGGCTGGTACCCGAGGGTGGAGAAGTAGTCGACGCCGGTCAGGCACATGACCCGCCACCACGGGTGGGTCTTCTCGACCTCGACCTGGTGCGGGCCCTGGTGCGAGGCGCCCTGGTCGGCCCCGTGCAGCATCCACCGGCGCAGGCGGGTGCTGCGGTCGAGGGGCTGCTCGGTGGCGTCGCGCTGGGCGGCCCGCTCGGCGTCTGTCGCGGTCACGTGGATGATGCTAAGCCGTCCGGGTGACCCCCGTGCACACCTGGACAGCCCGGTGCACGGAGCGGTCCGACTAGCGCCGTGTGCGGGACAGGGCCGCCACGATCCCCGCCACGACCAGCAGCACACCGGCGGCGATGCAGGCGGCCAACAGCAGGGTCGTGGTGTCCACTGAGAACATCGGCAGCGCACTCACGGCCATCGCTCCGGCGAACACCAGCAGCAGCACGCCCCAGAGGATCGTGCCGAAGCGCGCGCCACCGCGTCGGGGCCGGTAGGCGGGCCCGTCCGGAGCCACCGGGGAGGCCACCGGTGCAGTCGCCGCGTCGTTCGTCGCGCCGTCGTTCGTCGCGCCGTCGTCCGTCGGGTTGTCGTTGGTCGTGCTGTCCGTCGTCATCGTCCCGTTCCTCACTCGCCGACCGTCATCGCCCGCGGCACCTCGACGCCACCGCCGAGGATCCACAGGTGCACCGTCGTCGTCTCGTCCGCGTCGGCCGTGCGTGCCGCACGGTTCTCGAGCGTGGTGGTCCGGAGCACCCCACCGGTGCCGTCGTCGTCGCCCCCGCCGGTGTCGATCCCGTAGCCGACACCGCTCACCTCGACCCGAACCGGCAGGTCGGTCGGCAGCAGCACCTCGGCTCCGCCGGCGCCCAGCCAGAGGCTCACGTCACCCCCGACCGCCGACGGTTCGAGCTCGCGGAGGTCCAGGGTGGGACCGCCCGCCAGCATCGCGAAGTCCCGCTCGGTCCCCGAGGCGGCGCGTTCGACCTGCCACGTGGTGCCGCCGATCAGCGAGACCCGGGTGCCGGCGGGCAGGACCCCGGTGACCACCAGGGCCACCGCGGCGATCGTCGAGAACAATCCGAGCACGTCGTCGTCACGGCCGCGGATCCCCGCGACGATCGTGGCGATCGCCAGCACCGCGAGCGCGGCAGCGATCCCGAGGACCGGGACGGACCACCCGGCCTGCTGCGCCCAGAACGCGACCCCGGCTCCGGCGACGAGCGCGAGTCCGAGGGACACGGCGACGTACGCCGCCCCGGGGCGTCGCTCGGCCCGCTCCGCCCGCCGTTCGGCCGTCCGCTCGCGTTCGGCGCGCAGCCGCTCCTCGTGCTGCCGTCGCCGGTCCTCGGGGCTCACCGGTGCACCCCACTGCCAGGAGGCCCGACCCGCGTCCGGCGCGCCGGTCGCCTCCGCGGTCCACGCGTTCCGGGCCGGGCGCGGCTCCTCGGGGCTGGTCCAGAAGTCGCCCCGCGGTGCGGCGGCCGGGTCGGTGCCGGTGCCGGTGCCGGTGCCCGCTGTCCGATCGCCGTCCACCCCGCGTCGGGCCAGGACCACGATGAGCCACACGATCCCGCCGACGAGCACGATGCTCCACGCGGTGGCGAGGGTCGCCTCGAGCCAGCCGGGCATCCCCCAGGCGTCCGGGACCCCCTGCCACCAGAGGCCCCGGGCCGCGGGCACGAACGTCAGTGCCACGAGCGCGCCGATCGCGATGAGCGCCGGGTCGAGGACCCCGCGGATCATCCGTTCGACGTGGATGCGTCCGGCGGTGTCGGGCAGCAGCGCCCAACCGACGGCGTAGGCGAGGAAGACCGGTCCGCCCAGCAGTGCGACGACGATCGTCACGCCGCGGACCACGAGCGGGTCGAGCCCGGTGCGGCGGGCGACGGCACCGCACACGCCGGCGAGCCAGCGGTCGTCGGTGCGCGCGATGCCGAGGCCGCGGACCCAGTCGAAGAACCGGGTCGTCGAGTCGGCGCTGCCGGCGGCGGTGCCGGGAGCGGAGTCGTGCTGGTGATCGGTCATGGCCACCAGCATCCCGGCAGTGCTGCGCTGACACCATCGGGGTTCCCCCTGACCGGTCCCTGATCGCGGCCCCGGACCCTGCAGGGACCGCCGTCCGGGTGCCAGGATTGCCCCATGGCCACCGCGACGATGACGCGCCCGACCCCCAGGGTCGTCGGCGGGGTCTGCAGCGGGTTCGCGGCGCACACCGGGCTGCCGGTCGGGGCCGTCCGGCTCGCCACCGCGGTCCTGGTGGTCTGCGGCGGCGCCGGGCTGCTGCTCTACGCCTGGCTCTGGGCGACCGTGCCGAGCGCAGCCGCCGGGGCAGCCGTCGGAAGCGCACCGCTCAAGTCCGTGCTGACCGCTGCCGCCGACGTCGACCAGGACGAGCCCACCGCGTCCGCCCGGCATGCCCCGGTCGTCGAGATCCTGCTCGGCGTCGCCCTGCTCGCCGCCGCCGGCGCGGTGGTCGCAGCGCGGATGGGCGCGACGGTCCCCCTCGAGGTCGTCGTGCCCGGCGTCGTGGTCGTCACCGGCGCCGCACTCGCCTGGCGGCAGTTCGACGCGCTCCGCAACGTCCGCACGGCCGGGTCCTCCGCCTTGGTCGTCCGGGCGCTCGGGGCCCTGGTGCTCGTCGTGCTCGGCATCCTGCTGTTCTTCACGACGAGCAGCCGCCCCAACGTCTGGACCGTGCTCACCGCCGCGGTCGCCGTCCTGGTCGGGGTCGCCGTCGTGGTCGCCCCGTGGGTGGTCCGGCTCGTCCGCGACCTCGCCGAGGAACGCGCCGCCCGCGTCCGCGACCTCGAACGGGCCGAGTTCGCGGCGCACCTGCACGACTCGGTGCTGCAGACCCTCGCCCTCATCCAGCAGAAGGCCGAGCCGGGTTCGGACGCGGCACGGTTGGCGCGGGCGCAGGAGCGCGAGCTGCGGTCCTGGCTCTTCACCGAGCAGGCGGAACCGGCACGCGACCTCGGCACGCAGCTGCGGGACGCTGCCGTGGACATCGAGGCCGAGTACCCCGCCCGCATCGAGGTCATCGCGGTCGGACCCGCCCGCAGCGACCTGCCGGACGGGCTCGTCGCCGCCGCCCGCGAGGCGATGCTCAACGCCGCCCGGCACGCCGGTGGGACCGTGAGCGTGTACGCCGAGACCGCCGGTGAGCGGGTCGAGCTCAGCATCCGCGACCGCGGCCCGGGCTTCGACGTCGACTCCGTGCCCGCGGGCCGGTACGGCGTCCGCGAGTCGAT
This sequence comes from Curtobacterium sp. MCBA15_005, assembly GCF_001864855.1. NCBI lineage: Bacteria > Bacillati > Actinomycetota > Actinomycetes > Micrococcales > Microbacteriaceae > Curtobacterium > Curtobacterium sp. MCBA15_005. The sequence continues at coordinate 81,434 of NZ_MJGL01000023.1, read as the reverse complement.
CATCGGCCGGATGCAGCGCCTCGGCGGCCACGCGACGATCGCGCCGGGGCCGGGCCGTACCGGCACCGAGGTCCGGCTGACCCTGCCGCTCGCACCCGCCACCCACGACGAGGAGCACGCATGACCGAGCCCGCCCCGTTGACGGTCGCGATCGTCGACGACCACTCCATCTTCCGAGCCGGCGTGCGCGCCGGGCTGCCACCGGGCCTCCAGGTCGTGGGTGAGGCGGCGACCGTCGACGAAGCCGTGACGCTCGTCGCGGCCACGCGCCCGCGCGTCGTCCTGCTCGACGTGCACCTGCCGGGCGGCGCCGGCGGCGGCGGTGCCGAGGTCATCACGCGGTCCGCACCCGGGAACCCGGACACCCGGTTCCTCGCGCTGAGCGTGTCGGACGCCGCCGACGACGTGGTGCGGGTCATCCGGGCCGGCGCCCGCGGGTACATCACGAAGAGCTCGTCGAGTGCCGAGGTCGCCGAGGCCGTGGCCCGCGTGGCGGACGGTGACGCGGTGTTCTCGCCGCGCCTGGCCGGCTTCGTGCTCGACGCCTTCGGGGCGGTCAGCGGCGAGACGGCGCAGCACGACGCCGAGCTGGACCGCCTGTCCGCCCGCGAGCAGGAGGTCATGCGGCTCATCGCGCGCGGGTACGCCTACAAGGAGGTCGCGACGGAGCTGTTCATCTCGGTGAAGACCGTCGAGACACACGTGTCGAAGGTCCTGCGGAAGCTCCAGCTGTCGAACCGGCACGAGCTGACCGCGTGGGCGCTGCAGCGCAAGCTGCTCTGAGCGTCCACGCCGGCCGGACCGGCCTCACTTCGCGCTGATGCGGGTGTACTTGTTCACCGCCCATGGGACGAAGACCACGAGCATCACGGCGATGCCGATCAGCACCGTCAGCACGGGGTGCTGCATCGTCCAGATGTCCGGCACCGGTGCGGACCCGACGTTGCCGAACAGCTCCCGCGCGGCCTGCACGAGCGACGACACCGGGTTCCACTCCGCGAACACGCGCAGCACCAGCGGCAGGGTGTCGCTCGGCACGAACGCGTTCGAGATGAACGTCAGCGGGAACAGGATCATGAACGAGGCGTTGTTGATGACCTCGGGCGTCTTGACGCTCATGCCGAGCAGCGCCATGACCCAGCTGAACGCGTAACTGAACAGCAGCAGCAGGGCGATGCCGGCCAGGAACTCGAGCGGCGACGAGTTCACCCGCCACCCGACCGCCAGGCCGGTGAGCATCATGATCGCCATCGAGATCGAGTTGAGGACGAGGTCGGAGTTGGTGCGCCCGACCAGGACCGCGGACGCCGACATCGGCAGCGTCCGGAACCGGTCGATCAGCCCTTCCTTCAGGTCCTGCGCCATCGCCGATCCGGAGAACGTCGCACCGAACACCACGGTCTGCGCGAAGATCCCCGCCATCAGGAACTGCGTGTAGTCGGTCCCCTGGACCTGGATGGCGCCGCCGTACACCTGGCTGAACAGCAGCACGAACATGATCGGCTGCAGCACGGCGAACACGAGCATGTCCGGCGACCGCTTGAGCTTGATGAGGTTCCGCTTGGTGACGGTCCAGCCGTCCTCGACCCAGACGGCGAGCGGCGAGGTGACGACGACGGGCAGCTGGCGGCCCGGCGCGAGGGACGTGGTGGTCATCGTGCCGTCTCCTTCTGCTTGGCCGCCGCGGGTTCGTCGGCGTCGTCGTCCGTCGCGGCGTGTCCGGTCAGGCGGAGGAAGACGTCGTCGAGGGTCGGGCGTCGCATGCCGGCGTCGTGGAGTTCGATGCCGGCCGCGCCCAGGTCGGCGAGCACGCGCTGCAGGGCTGCCGGTCCGGCCTCCACCGCGATGGCACGGGTGCGGCCGTCGCCCGAGGTCTCGACCTCGCCGACCCCGTAGCGGCGGAGCACGGTGGTCGCCGCGTCGCCGTCGGTCTCGTCGACCAGGGTGACGACCACCCGGTGCCCGCCGACCTGCGCCTTGAGCTGGTCCGCGGTGCCCTCGGCGATGACCGCACCGTCGTCGATGACCGCGATGTCGTCGGCGAGCCGGTCGGCTTCCTCCAGGTACTGGGTGGTGAGGAGCACCGTCGCCCCCTCGGCCACGAGGTCCTCGATGATGCCCCAGAGCGCCAGGCGGCTGCGGGGGTCGAGGCCCGTCGTCGGCTCGTCGAGGAACAGCACGCGCGGGTTCATCACCAACGCCCCGGCGAGGTCGATGCGTCGCCGCATGCCGCCGGAGAAGCCCTTCACCGGACGGTCGCCCGCCTCGGAGAGGTCGAAGACGTCGATGAGCTCCCGAGCACGATCGCGCGCGGTCCTGCGGCCCAGGTGGTAGAGCCGCCCGATCATCTCGAGGTTCTCGAACCCGGTCAGGTTCTCGTCGACCGCCGCGTACTGCCCGGACACCCCGATGGACCGCCGGGTGGCCTGCGGGTCGGCGATCACGTCGATGCCGTCGATCGTCGCGGTGCCCGAGTCCGGCGTGATGAGGGTGGTGAGCACCTTCACCACCGTGGTCTTGCCCGCGCCGTTCGGCCCGAGCAGCGCCTTCACGGTGCCCTGCGGCACCGACAGGTCGAGTCCGGCCAGCGCGTGCACCGGCCCGGACTTCGACCTGTAGGTCTTGGTCAGCCCGGAGGCTTCGATGATGGCCATGTCGCTCCTTCGTCGGACACGGTGGGTACCCGGGGGTCCGGTGGAGCGACGGACGTCACTCAGACGTCGAAGTCACCACCACCGAAGTCGCTGAAGCCACCGCCGAAGTCGGATCCGCTGTCGCCCCAGCCCGCATTGTCGAAGCCGCCGCCGTCGGATGCGCCGCCGTCGGACGCCCCGGCATCGCCGGATTCAGCACCAGTGTCCTCCGAACCACCGTCACCCGCAGCGTCGGTACCGCCATCGAACGAACCGGGGTCGGGCAGGAACGCACTCATGATCGCCGAACCGATGACGTAGCCGGCCACCGTCCCGAGGATCGAGGCGCCGATCATGCTGCCGAACGACGGGCCCCCGCGCTGGCCGCCGAAGCGTCCGCCGCCACCGCCGACGCCGCCGAGCGAGCGCTCCATGAAGCCCGGCTGGCGGATCTCGGAGCGGGTCGCCGACTGGGCGAGCGAGCGCGGATCGTCGCCACGGGGCGCCTCACCGGGAGGCGCGGTCCGGGTGAACTCGTCGTAGACCATGCGGCGCTGCTCGTCGGTCAGCTTGGCGAAGGCCTCGGCGTGGACCTCCTCGATGCGCTCCGGCGGGGCCGTGCGGAGCAGGTAGCGGTAGCGCTCGACCGCACGTTCGTCGTCGGTCGTCGCGCCCTGCTGCTGCGTCGGTGCACCGCCCCACTGCGGGACGCCGTACTGGCCGCCCTGCGGTGCGGACGGTGCCGGCTGCTGGTAGGACTGCTGGCCGTACCGGTAGCCCTGCTGCTGCGGCGGCTGCCCCCACTGGTTCTGCTGTGCGTCAGCGGATCGGTCACGCTCCGGACGTCCGAGCAGGCGGTCGAGGAATCCCATGGTCGATGCTCCTTCGGGTGCACGGCGGGTCCGGTCGGACCCGTCGTGGACTGCAACACTACGAACCCCCGGCGTCGGATGACTGAGCGCTCGCTCAGAGTCGGCCGGGAGGCGCGTGCCGGCCTGGCACCGTGCCTCCGGTCCGCACGGTGCGCCGCGGCTCACCCCGCGGCGAGCGCCGCCGTCCACACCGCGTGCAGCTCGTCCGCGGCCCCCGGGTGTGCCACGAGGAACGGCTCCCCCACGGGCGGGAAGCCCTCCACGGGGCCGGACGGCGTCAGCACGACGCCCCCGGCCTCGTGCACGAGCAGCACCGCGGCGCCGTGGTCGACCGGGTTGAACGCCGAGACGCAGCCGCCGATCCCGCGCCCCGCCGCGACCTGGGCGATCGTCAACGTGCCCGATCCCTGCACCCGGAGCGTGCACGACCGGTCGGCCAGGGCGTCGAGGAACGCCCCGAACCCCGGCCACGGGCGGTGTCCGTCGAGCTCGGTGCCGACGACGGCGCCGGCGAGCGGCCGGGGTGTGTCGTCGAGTCGGAGCTGGCGGTCGCGCAGGGTGGCGCCGCGGCCACGTCGGGCCTCGAGCACCTCGCCACGCCAGGGGTCCGCGACGACCCCGACGAGCGGACGGCCGCCACGGGTCAGGCAGAGCGACATCGACGTCCAGGGCACACCGTTCGCCAGGTTGGTGGTGCCGTCGACGGGGTCCAGGAACCAGCGGTGCCGGTCGCCGGGGGCCTCGCCGTACTCCTCGCCGGTGAACCCGTGCGTCGGGAACACCATCCGCACGCGGGACCGGACGTGCTGCTCCACCAGGCGGTCGACGTCGGTGACCAGGTCGGCGGGGTTCGCCTTGGTGTGGACCTCACTGACCGGGTGTTCGCGCGTGTACGCGATGACCTCGTGGGCGATCCGGTGGGCCAGGGCCTGGGCGCGCGAGGCGACCTCGGTCTCGGTGGGCTCGCGGTCGCGCTCGGGCCAGCCGTCACGCTCGGCCGCCGACAGGGCTGCTCCGATCGACCCGACGTCGTTCGTGGTGATCGAGTCGACACCGAGCCGGGCTGCCCAGATCGCGGGCTCGACGTCGTCGATGGTCCAGACGGCGACGCGCAGGCCCAGGGCGTGTGCGACCTCGACGGTGCGCGGGGTGAGGAACGCGACGTCGAGGTTGAGCGTCGACGGCTCGAGCGCCTCGAGGTCCGCGGCGACGGGCGGATCGAGCGACTCCCACGCCAGCCAGACGTCGGCGTCGGGCAGCACGGAGCGGACGGCCGCCATCGCCGCCGGTGGCCCGCACCAGGCCACCGCGGTGGAGCCGGTGAAGCCCGCGACGGTGCGGGCGGCGACCAGGGCGTCCTCGGCGTCGGTCAGGTCGACGAGCAGGGTCGACCGGCAGCCGACGAGCCGTTCGAGCGCACCGTCGAGCCGCGGGATCCGGTCGAGGCCGTTGCCGAGCCGGGCGACGTCGCACCAGTCGACGTCGGACACCCGGCGGGCGTCGCCCCACATCCGGCCGAGGGTCTCGTCGTGCAGCAGGACGGCGACGCCGTCGGCGGTGCGACGGACGTCGACCTCGATCACCTCGGCGCCGAGCGCCTCGGCGACCGCGATGGCGGGCAGCGTGTTCTCGCGCCGGACGCGCGGCGCACCGCGGTGGGCGACGAGGCGTGGCGGACGCACGCCGGGCCTGGCGTCCGCGCTGGCCGAGACCACACGGTCGACCGCAGGCGCAGGCGCAGCCGCAGCCGAAGCCGTGGACGTCGAAGCCCCCGCGCTCATCGGGCGACCTCGAGCAGCACGCCGTCGCGGTGGACGAGCACCTCGCCCAGGCGCACCCCGGTCTCGGTGCCGACCGCCGGCGGCGGCCCGGTGACATAGGCGCGGAGCTCCGCGCAGTCGGTGCTGAGCACGACCTCGGCGAAGTGCCCCCGCATGAGCACCCGCGCGACCGTCGCGCGGATCGGCGAGTCGTCGGTGAGCACGACCTGCTCGGGGCGGACCAGCACCGTGTCGGCCGCCGTCGGGCTGACCGAGGTGCCGGCGAGGAACCGGCCGGTGACGACGCTCGTCGACCCGATGAACGACGCGACGAAGCTCGTGGCGGGGCGGGCGTAGAGCTCGGTCGGTGTCGCGATCTGCTCGATGCGGCCGTCGTGCATGACGGCGATCCGGTCGGAGATGCTGAGCGCTTCGTCCTGGTCGTGCGTGACGATCACGGTCGTGATGCCGAGTCGCTGCTGGATGCGGCGGATCTCGTCGCGGACGCTCACGCGGAGCTTCGCATCGAGGTTCGACAGCGGCTCGTCGAGGAGCAGGACGTCCGGCTCCTGCACGATGGCGCGGGCCAGGGCGACGCGCTGCTGCTCGCCGCCCGAGATCGCGGTCGGCTTCGAGCCGGCGTGGTGGCTCAGGCCGACGAGCTCGAGCGCGTCGCGCACCCGCTCGGCGACCCGCTGCTTCGGCACCCGTCGGGTCCGCAGCGGGAACGCGACGTTCTGCGTCACCGTCATGTGCGGCCAGAGCGCGTAGTTCTGGAACACCATCGCGCTCGGCCGGCGTTCCGGGCCGAGCGACGTGACGTCGCGGTCCCCCATGGTCACGACGCCGCCGTCGGCGGGCAGGAACCCCGCCACCATGCGGAGCGTCGTGGTCTTGCCGCAGCCGGACGGGCCGAGGAGCGAGACGAGCTCGCCCTTCGCGACGTCGAGGTCGATGCCGGCGACGACGTCGCGCCCACCGAGCGTCTTGCGCAGTCCGCGGATGGTGAGTCCGCCGGAGCGGGTCCGGTCCGCAGTGCTGCCGTCGGCCTGGAGGCCCGGTGCGCGTTCTGCGACGAGCGCCTTGTCCGTCATCTGGTCGCCTTTCGTGCTGGTGTGGGTCATCGGATCTGGAAGCCGTCCGCCAGGCGGCCGCCCATGATGTGCTTCCGGGCGAGCAGCAGCAGGACCACGGACGGGATGCTCAGCGCGATCGCGAACACCGCCGAGACCTGGCGTGGGGAGTTCAGGACGAGCGAGTACATCGCCGTCGGCATCGTCATGTACGTCGGGGCGCCGACCAGGTACGTGCCCTGCGCCTCGTCGAAGGACGCCAGGAACGACATCACCATCGCGACGAGGATCCCGGGCCAGGCGATCGGGAACGTCACCTTCCAGAAGGTGCGCCAGCGGCTCGCCCCGGCATCGCGGGCGGCTTCCTCGAGGGACCGCGGCACGGCCGAGAAGGCTGCGGCGGGCAACCACGTCATGAACACGACGCAGCCCAGGACGTGGACGATCAGGATGCCGGTGACCGTGTTCATGAGGTTCAGCGCGGTGAACATCGCCGACATCGTGACGAAGAGGCCCATCTTCGGGAACGCGTTCGTGGCGAACAGTCCGACGAGCACGAGCCGCCGCCCCGGGAACTCGATGCGGCTGATCGCCCACGCGGCGGGCAGGCAGACCACCGCGGCGATGAGGACGGTGAGCGGGGCGAGGACGAGCGAGTTCTGCACCGCGACGGCCAGGCTGCGGTCCTCGAACACGGTGCCCCACCACTGCAGGGTCCAGCCGTCGGGCAGCAGGTTCGGGTAGGTCCACGTCGTGGCGAAGGCACGGGCGGCCAGCCAGACGAGCGGCCCGAGGATGAACACGGCCAGCACGATCGCGGTCGCCCAGACGAGGGCGTTGCCGGTCAGACGCTTGATCACTGCTGCTCCTGCTGCTTCTTGTCGAGCTCGCCCGCGTTCGAGCGGACCGTCGAGCGGAGGTAGAAGATGCTCGCGGCCGCGGCGAACGCGAACACGATGAACGCCATCGCCGTCGACTGCTGCGGGCGGTTGTAGGCCTGGAAGTACTTCGAGATGTCGACGCCGAGCATCGTCGGGGCGTTCGGACCGGTGAAGTACGGCACGGTGAACGAACCGAGGACCCCGATCACGGTGAACGTCGTCGCGATGACGAGCGGGGTCGCGGCCATCGGCAGGAGCACCTGCCAGACGACGCGCCAGGTGCTCGCCCCGGCGTCCTTCGCGGCCTCGACCAGGGCGTCCGGTGTGCCCTGCAGCGCCCCGGCGATCATGAGCACCGCGAACGGCAGGCTTGTCCAGACGCTGCCGAACACCACGGCGACGAGGGTGTAGCCCCACACCGGGACGTCGAGGCCGAACTGGGCACCGAGGCTCCGGAGGAACCCCTGCGCGTCGGTGAACGTCAGGATGGACCAGCTGGCGATGACCACCGGCACGAAGATCGGTACCACGGCCAGGACACTGAGGGTCTTGCCGAGGAAGCCTCCGCGGAGTCGCAGGATCACCGCGACGACGACCGCGAGTCCCACGGTCAGGCCGGTCGACAGTGCGGTGACGCCGAGCGTCGCGACCAGGTCCCGCAGGAACGTGGCGTTGCCGAGCAGGGTGGCGTAGACCGCGAACGAGAAACCGCGCACGGTGTCGCCGCCGATGTCGGCGAGCGCCTGGTTCAGACCGCCGGTGAACCCGAGGCTGAACAGGGCGGCGTTCACCACCGGGACGCCGACGAACAGGACGACGACCAGCACCGGGGCGGCGACGAGGGCGAGGCCCTGCCACCGCCGGCGGCGGGCCAGCCGCTCCTGCGCCGTGCGCCCGATGGCGGGGTGCGCCGGGCCCTGGGCGTGGGGCGGGACGGGCGGGAGGCCCGTGGCGGAGTCGCCACGGGCCTCCCGGCCGGTTGCCGGGCCGTCCTGGACGGTCTGGGTCACTGCGGGACCTTCGCGTCCCACGCCGCGTTCATGTCGGCGGCGAAGTCGCTCTGGAACCCGAGGCGGAGCTGCGAGGGGTTCGCGTCGGCGAACTGCTCGGCGACCGACGCCGGCAGGCTGTCGAGCGGGATCACCGGGTAGCCGGAGACGGCGCTCGCGACGAGCTGCTGCCCCTTCGCGCTGAGCACGAAGTCGGCGAGCTTCTCCGACGCCGCCTTCTTGGCCTTCGGCTCGGTCTTGGGGATGCCGAGGAAGCTCGCGCTGCCGGTGAACGACGGGTCGTCGATCTGCACGGCCTTGACGGTCTTCGGGATGATGCCGGTCTTCTGCGAGGTGATGAACTGGTCGCTCCAGACCGGGGCCATCGCGATCTGGCCACTGCCGAGCAGCTGCACGACCTGGTCGTTGCCGTTCGGGTAGACGCCCTTCTGGTACGTCGACGGGCCGAGGTCCTTCAGGGCCGCGAAGCCCTTGTCCCACTTCGACTCGAGCGACTTGTCGTACTTCGTCTGCATCGTCTCCTGCTCGGCGGGCGTCAGGTACTTCGCGAGCACCGTGGCCACGAACGAGCCACCCGAACCGCCGGACGACGGGGAGTTGTAGGCGAACTCGCCCGGGTTGGCCTTGATCCAGGCGAGCAGGTCGTCGAGGGTCTTCGGCGGGTCCGTGACCTTCTTCGCGTCGTACGCCAGCAGCACGCTCGAGGCGCGGTACGGGATGGCGCTGTCGCCGCCCTGCTGCTTCGTGGCGTCCGGGACGTCCTTCAGGTTCGGGATCGTGCTGTCGCCGACCTTCGCCATCAGCCCGGCCTTGCCGGCGGTGGTGACGAACCCGGCGTCGACGAGGTCGTACGCGACGGACTTGCCGGCCTTGACCGCGGTGGCGAGGTTCGCCTGGGTCTGGGCGTCGTGCTCGCCGTGCAGGTCGATGCTCGTGCTGACGTGGATCTTCGGGTTCGCCTTCTCGAAGGCGGGGATGAGCGACTTGTCCCAGAGGTCCTGGACGTTGGTGTCGCCGCTGATGAACACGGTGAGGTCGGTGGTGCCGTCGGTGTCGGAGGCGTTCGAGGCGTTGGCGCTCTGGACGCAGCCGGAGAGTGCGACGGTCGCGGCTGCCGCGATGGCGAGGCCGGCGAGGACTCGGGTCTTCACGTGGGTTCTCCCTGTTCCGTGGTGCGGTGGGGTCGTGCGGGGTGGGGGTGTGCGGGGTCGTGCGGGTGTGCGGGTGTGCGGGTGTGCGGGGTCGTGCGGGCGGGTCGTGTGGGAACGTTCCCGCGCCGGGGTCGAGTGTGGCGCTGCCGGGTGAACTCCGGGTGCCTCCGGCGTCGCCGCCGGGTGAACTCCGGGTGCAGGCGTGCGGGGGCGCCTCGCCCTGGTGCGAGGTTCCGTACTCCGTGCCCGCCCCGGAGCCCTGCACCGAGTACGGAACCTCGCACCGTTCACGCCGTCCCTCGCACCGTGCGAGGTCACCGCGACATCGGTACCCGCGCGTTCCGGAGCTTCGCGCGGAACGCGGACTCGTCCCACACGTCCTTCCAGCCGTACCGGATCACACCGCGCACCTCGGGGAAGGAGCGCAAGCGGTCTTCGCGGTACTTCTCCGCGATGACGACGTCCTCCGCCGACCGCCCTCCGCGCAGCGCTGCATCGCGGTACTTCACCTCACCGTCGAACTCGATCACCACGCCCTGGTCCGGTAGCCAGAAGTCCACGACGATGTCCGGCCCGCCCGAGGTGGTGAAGCGTCGTTGCAGCACCGGGGTGGGAGCGCCGTACTCGTCCAGGCGGACCCGGACCAGCGATTCCCCGACCGAGTCGGCGGCTGCGTCCGCGAAACCAACGGACCGCAGGGCACGGCGCCGGCCCTTCCGTCCCCGCCGGGCGACCCCGTCCAGGACGGCGTCGCGGTCCGCGCCGAGGGCGAGGAGCCGGTCGAGGGCCACCACCGCTTCCGTCATCGGCAAGGTCATGGCGCGGTCCACGGCCGTCCGGTCGAACCCCGTCAGGGTCAGGTCGTCCGTGCGGAACCGCCACGTGCCCGCCATCGACGGGTCGAAGTCGGCGTGCACGACGAACGTGGCGTTGGTGGTCCGCGCATCACGCCCGGGTCTGGTCAGGTGGACTCGTTCCGGCCACCGGCCCACGTGCGGCACACCGATGACCGCTGCCGCCGACAGGTGCGACACGACGAAGCGGGGTCTGATCCGGTCGACGAGTGATCGCACGAGCACGTGGTGCCGCTGCTCGGGGCGGAGGCCCTTCCACCGCTCGGCGTCCGCGTACCGGCCGTGCGCGATGCGGACCAGTTCCCCAGCGCGGGCCCGGACCCGGATCGCGGCGGCCTCGTCCGGCCGTGACTCGTGCGCGATGAGGACCGTGCAGTCGGGGACGGCGGGGAAACGGGGATGAGCAGTCATGCATCGGATGCTGGCCGACACCTCGCACGGTGCGAGTGCAGCCGGATCAGACTGTGGACAGCCGCATCCGTCCACAGTCGCAGGCGGATGAATCAGCAGCTGCGACAATGAGCGGGTGAACGCACGCACCTGGGGTTGGCTCGCAGCCGTCATCGACGTCGTCCTCATCGTCGTCTTCGCACTCATCGGGCGCTCGTCGCACGGTGAGGCCAACACGGCGCTGGCGCTCTGGACCACCGCGTACCCGTTCCTGGCCGGTTGGGCGATCGGGTACGTGACGAGTGGAGCCTGGGCTCGACCGCTGCGCTTCTGGCCGACCGCCGTCGTGGTCTGGATCCTCACGGTCTTCGTCGGTCTGGCCATCCGCGTCGCCACCGGGCAGGGCGACGTCGACGGCAACCCGCTGCCGATCTCGTTCGTCATCGTCGCGACGATCGTGCTCGGGGTGTTCCTGCTCGGCTGGCGCGCGATCGCCCGCGGCGTGCTCCGGTTCACCGCGTCGCGGTCGCGACGGGACGCCGCAGCGTCCGACGCGTGAACGGCAGCCGCGGTTCCCAGCCGACGATCCTCGACGTCGCCGCACGTGCGGGGGTCTCGAAGTCGGCGGTGAGCCGCGTGCTCTCCGGGACCGGCCGGTTCTCGGACGAGACCCGCGAACGCGTCGAACGAGCGGCAGCCGAGCTCGGGTACGTCGCGAACGCGATGGCTCGCGGACTGGTCAGCGGGCGCACGAACACGATCGGGATGCTCGTCCGGGACGCCTCGTCCATGGTCTACACCGCACTGCACGCCGTGATGGAGCGCCGCGCATCGGAGCTCGGCTACCGCGTCGTCACCACGACGGGCGTCGGTCGGGTCGAGGACGAGAAGTCCGCCCTCGCCGCACTCGTGTCGATGCGCGTCGACGGACTCGTCGTGTGCAGCGGCCTGATGCCGTCCGCCGACATAGCCGAGTTCGCGCCCCGCATCGCCACCGTCGTCGCGGGTCGGCCCGAGCTACACCCGGCGCTCTCGAGCGTCTACTGCGACGAGGTCGACGGTGGGGCTTCCATCGCGGATGCCGTCGCCGATGCCGGCCACACCACGGCCGTGGTGTTCACCGTTCCGCTCGACAACGCGATCACGCAGCACGCGCGATCCTCGGCGATGCTCGAGCGGCTCCGAGCACGTGGCGTCCGGGTGATCGACATCGACGCGAGCTTCGTGCGGCCACCCGACGACCTCGCCGCCGACCTGGTGGACGCCGTGCAGGAGTCGAGCGTGACCGCGGTGATGTGCCCGACCGACCGGCTCATGCTCGACGTGTGCGAGGCGCTCGCCCGCCGCGGTGTCGAGGTCCCGCGCGATCTCTCCGTCACCGGGTTCGACGGCGTCTACCCGCTGGCGAGCGACTGGATCGGCTTCACGACACTCGAGCAACCGATCGAGCGCATCGGCCGCGAGGCCATCGACCTGGTCATCGGCCGCATCGACGACCCCACGCGCCCGGTCGAGCACCGCTCACTGCGCGGCACCGTGATCCCCGGCCGCACCCTGCTCCCCCGCTGACCCCGACCCACGCGACCTCGCACCGTGCGAGGCGCCACGCGAACGGTGCGAGGTTCCGTACTCGGTGCGGCCGGACAACGCTCGCACCGAGTACGGAACCTCGCACCGAACGCACCCGCAGCCGCGCCCGCACCCACGCCCGCAGCCGCGCGCACGCGCACCCACGCCCGCGCCTAGAACAACCCGCTGCGCGGGCCGTCCTCCGGCCCGTCGAACCCGCGGAACATGTCCGACACCAGCGCCTCGATCTGCGGCTCCACGAGCCGTTCGACGGCCTCGGCGATCCGCGGCCGGTGGTCGATGAGCGCCAGGCACACCGCGGTGCCGGTCGACCGCGCACACTCGTCGGACAGCGCGATCTCGTGCCGGAGCGCGGCCTTCGCCTCGTCGGACAACGGCTCGCGCGGCGTCTGCTCCCCCGCACCGGTGCCGGCGAGCTCGCCGAGCGTGAACAGGAACGGCGACCCCGGCGACGGCTCGGGGTCCACGTCCAAGCCCTGGAACTCCGGCGACAACCCCTCGGCCGGCTGGTACCCCGCGTGCCGCTTCCGGGCCGCCGCCCGCTCGAGTTCACGCTGCAGCAGCGGCAGGTTCTTCGCCGTGTAGTCGTCGACGGCGTCCTCGACGATCGTCGAGATCCGCCCGATCAGCGCGTGCTGGACGGCGTGCGGCACGTCGGGTCCGAACCCCGCGGCCGCGGCGATCGGGGACCCGGTGCACTTCCGGCAGATGCGCGTGCGCGGGCGGGCGGTACCGATCTGCCAACGCGGCAGCCAGCGCAGCCACAGGTCGACCGCGCCCCGCACGCGACCGTCGATGCCGTCCATCCCTCAACAGTAGGCCTGGAGGCGCGGATCACCCCCGGCACACCGCGCCGGTCGGGCAATCCACCGGTTCTCAGGCCTGTGGTTCCGTCACGAAGTCGATCAGCTCCTCGACACGGCCGAGCAGCTCCGGCTCCAGGTCGGCGAAGGTGCGCACCTGCCCGAGGATCCGCTGCCATGCCCGAGCGATGTCGGCCTGCTCGGCGTGCGGCCAACCGAGCGCCTGGCAGATGCCCGCCTTCCACTCGATCGAGCGCGGGATCGTCGGCCACGCCCGCAGCCCGACCCGCGCCGGCTTGACCGACTGCCAGACGTCGACGAACGGGTGCCCGACGACGAGCACGTGCGCTCCCCACCTGCCACGCATCACGGCGTCGGCGAAGCGGGACTCCTTCGACCCGGGCACCAGGTGGTCGACCAGAACCCCGACCCGGCGCTCCCGCGTCGGCTGGAACTCGTCGAGCACGGCGGCCAGGTTGTCGACGCCGGAGAGCTCCTCGACCACGACGCCCTCGACGCGCAGGTCGGCGCCCCAGACCTTCTCGACGAGTTCCGCGTCGTGCTTGCCCTCGACCATGATGCGGCTGGGGAGCGCCACCCGAGCACGCTGCGACTCCACGGCGAACGATCCGGACGCGGTGCGGAGGCGACCGCCGTCGGACGCCTGCCGCACGGCGGGCGCGCCCCCGGGCCTCCAGTCCGAATGAACGGAACCCAGCGAACCCGGCGAGCCGGCAGCGGCTGCGGCAGACCGGCCGACCGGCGCCGACGGCCGCCCCAGCGTCACCAGCTCACCCTCGAGCAGGAACTGCCCGGTGAAGGGGAAGGAGCGCGTGCGGCCCTTCCAGTCCTCGAGCGCGATGTTGCCGGCCTCGAGCCCCACCACGGCACCGGCCCACCCGGAGTCCGGGTCCTCGAGCACCATGTCCCGTTCGAGCGGCACCTGCCGCACCTTCTTCACTCCGCGCGAGCGCCAGTCCCCCGAGAGCACATCGCCGCCGTACCGGTCGTCGTCCACCCGCACGAGGGTACTGTCGACGACGGCCCGGACGACGTCGACCGCGCCGGTTCCCCATCATCTCGACGGAAGGCCCGCCCGTGCGCGCAGCGATCATCCACGCCCCGAACGACATCCGCGTCGAGGAGCGCGACCGACCCGGGCTCCTGTCCGGCAAGGACGTCGTCGTCAAGGTCCTCGCGGCCTGTGTCTGCGGATCGGACCTCTGGCCCTACCGCGGCGTCACCGAGACGAAGCAGCCGCGGCCGATCGGCCACGAGCTCGTCGGCGAGGTCGTCGCCGTCGGTGACGACGTCACCGGCCTGCACGAGGGCGACTTCGTCATCTCCCCCTTCACCATGAACGACGGCACCTGCCAGGCCTGCCGGAACGGCATGACCACCGGCTGCGACCACCTGTCCGGCTTCGGCAGCACGGACGCCTACGGCGACCCCGTCGGTGGCGCACAGGCCGAGTACGTGCGGATCCCGGACGCCGACGCCACGCTCGTCGTCGTCCCCGGCCCGGTCGACCCGGCCCTGGTGCCGTCGCTGCTCACCCTGTCCGACGTCTTCTCGACGGGGCACCACGCCGCCGTGTCGGCAGCGGTCGGCCCCGGCAAGACCGTCGTCGTGGTCGGCGACGGCGCGGTCGGCCTGTCCGCCGTGCTCGCCTCGAAGCGGCTCGGTGCGGACCGCATCATCGCGATGAGCCGGCACGCGGACCGCCAGGCGCTCGCCCGCGAGTTCGGCGCGACCGACATCGTGGCCGCCCGTGGTGCCGAGGGCGTCGAAGCCGTCCGGGAGCTCCTGGGCGGCGACCTGGCCGACTGCGCCGTCGAGGCCGTCGGCACCGAGGAGAGCATGGACCAGGCGCTGCACTCGGTGCGCCCCGGTGGCAACGTCGGCTTCGTCGGGGTCCCGCACGGGGTGCCGACGATCGGCACGCGCTACCTGTTCGACACGAACATCGCCATCGCGGGCGGCATGGCCCCGGCCCGGAAGTACATCCCCGAGCTGCTGCCCGACGTGCTGTCCGGCGCGATCGACCCCGGTCGCGTCTTCGACCTGGAGCTGCCGCTCGACGAGGCCGCCGAGGCCTACCGCGCGATGGACGAACGCCGGGCCATCAAGGTGCTGCTGCGGCCGTAGCGGCGCGCGTCGCGCGTCGCGCCGGGCCGCCGGCCGGTCGTTCGCGCTCAGCGACAGTTCACGGGCGTGCCCGCGCGTGAACTGTCGCTGAGCCCGAAACGTGGCCCCGCGCCCGCGGCCCCGCGGCCCGCGGC
The DNA here is from genome assembly GCF_001864855.1 of Curtobacterium sp. MCBA15_005. NCBI lineage: Bacteria > Bacillati > Actinomycetota > Actinomycetes > Micrococcales > Microbacteriaceae > Curtobacterium > Curtobacterium sp. MCBA15_005. The sequence goes on along the minus strand of NZ_MJGL01000023.1, from coordinate 66,135 downwards.
CCGTGGCCCGCGGCCACGCCCGCTCACGCGTCGCGGATCGCCAGCACCCGGTGCGGCGCAGCCGCCTCGGCCCGCCACCCGCCGGGCAGCACGTCGCGGAGTTCGGGCACGGTGAAACTCCGGCGGATCGACCGTAGGCCGTCGACCCGGATGAACGTCCCCGCCGCCACGAGCGGTGACGCCAGCGCGTAGGCACGGTAGGCCGCCGACGACCGCCGGATGTCGGAGTGCAGGCTGCGCCCGCTCGCGAGCAGTTCGGAGTCGGCCAGGAACCCCCGCCGCTCCTCGTCACCCAGGTGGTGCAGCACGTGGTTCGACACGACGACGTCGAACCGCTCACCAGCCGCGACCAGGTCACCGCTCGACTGCTGCCGGAACGTCACACCGGTCGGGGACGACCGCCGTGCCGCGGCGATGGCGCGTTCGTCCGGGTCGACCCCGACGACCTCGAGGTCGAAGCCGTCGCTCGCCGCCCACCGCACCAGCGAGCGGGCCAGGTCGCCGCCGCCGCACCCCAGGTCGAGCACCCGGCCACGGCCGCTGGCGGGCAGGGCCGGCACGACGTGCGAGCGCCAGGCCGCACGCCAACCGCTCACGAGCGCGTTCACGACGGCGAAGCGCCGGAAGGTGCGCGCGAGCGCACGCGGGTCGCAGTCCGGGTCGTCCATCAGTTCGGTCAGGCTGAGCGCGCGGGTGCGTAGGTCGACGGCCGGGAGGCCCGTGGTGCCGCCGCCCTGACGGCTCACGCCGCGCCCGTGGTCGCGACGGGCACGCGGTCGGCTGCGACGGCGGGTTCCGCCGCGGGCAATGCCTCGGGTTCCGCCGCAGGTTCTGCCGCGGGCGTTGCCTCGGTCCGCACCGCGGTGAGCCGCGCACTCTCCACCGTGAGTCCGGGGCCGAAGGCGAGCGCGACGACGGCGCTACCGTCCTCGAGGCCGGCGTCGACCGCGTCGCGGAGGACGAAGAGCACGGTGGCGCTCGACATGTTGCCGTGTTCGCGCAGCACCCGCCGGCTCGACTCCATCGCACTGTCCGGCAGGCCGAGCGACTCCTGGGTGCGGTCGAGGATGGCTCGGCCGCCCGGGTGGACCGCCCACACCGGCACGTCCGAGGCGGGCGCGCCGTCGAGCAGCGGTTGCACGGCGCTCGGGACGTGCAGGCCGACGAGCTTCGGCACGGCGGTGGACAGGACCATCTCGAAGCCCTCGTCCCCGATGTTCCACGCCATCTCGGACGCTCCCTCGGGCACCACGGCCGTCGTGAAGTCGTCGAAGCGCAGACCGGCTCCGTCGCGGGCGACCACCGCGGCGGCCGCACCGTCGCCGAAGACGCTGTTGGCGACGATCTGGTCGGGGTCGTTCGAGGCGCGGACGTGCAGGGTGCAGAGTTCGCCGCAGACCACGAGCACGACGGCGTCCGGGTCCTGGTCGACGAACGCCGCGGCGATCCGCAGGGCGGGGAACGCGGCGCAGCACCCCATGAAGCCGATGTGGTGCCGGAAGACGCCACCGGGGAGCCCGAGCTGCTCGACGACGTCGATGTCGGGCCCGGGCTGCGTGAACCCGGTGCAGGACACGGTCACCAGGTGTGTGACGGCCTCCGGCGCGATGCCGGCGCGTTCGACGGCGTCGCGAGCGGCGGCGACGAACAGCGGCGGGGCGAGTTCGCGGTACCGGTCGTTGCGTGACCCGGTGGACGGCGAGCGCAGGGCGCCGTCGTCGTCACGGAACGCACCACCGGCACGTGCGGAGTCGAGTTCCTGGAGGACGGTGTGCCGCTGGTCGACCGCCGACCCGTCGAACGCGGCGGGGACGAGCCGTTGGCCGAGCCGCCCGAGGTCGGGTTGGGCGGAGAACAGATCACGCACCCGGGGCTGGTCGAGGGTCGTCTCGGGGACGGCGGTTCCGATGGCGCGGATCGTTGCGGACACGACTCATCCTGTCACCCGATCGCTGACGTGTCCCCAGGATGCCCACGGCGACCGGGACGCACGCAAGGGCACGGCACCGACCGGTGCCGTGCCCTTGCGAGGTGGGACTGCCTACGACTGCTGTGCGCGCTCCAGCACGAGTTCCCGCACGCGGGCGGCGTCGGCCTGGCCCTTCATGGCCTTCATGACCGCACCGATGATCGCGCCGGCTGCCTGGACCTTGCCGTCCTGGATCTTCGCCAGCACGTCGGGCTGCGCCGCGAGTGCTTCGTCGACCGCGGCCGTCAGGGCGGAGTCATCCGAGACGACCTTGAGCCCGCGGGCCTCGACGACCTGCGCCGGCGAGCCCTCGCCCGCGATGACGCCCTCGAGCACCTGGCGTGCCAGACGGTCGGTCAGGTCGCCGGACTCGACGAGCGCGATGACCTCGGCAACGTGCTTCGGCGACACCAGGTCACCGGGGGCTGCGTCCTGCGCGTTGGCGACGCGGCTGATCTCACCGGTCCACCACTTGCGGGCGGCCTGGGGTGCGGCGCCGGCGGCGACGGTGCCCTCGACCTCGTCGAGCAGGCCGCCGTTGACGACGTCCTGGAACTCCAGGTCGGCGAAGCCCCAGTCACCCTTCAGGCGACGGCGGCGTGCGACGGGGGCCTCGGGCAGCGAGGCACGGAGCTCCGCGATGACGGCCGGGTCCGGCACGACGGGCAGCAGGTCGGGCTCCGGGAAGTACCGGTAGTCGTCGGCGTCCGACTTGGGGCGACCGGCCGACGTGCGGCCGGTGTCCTCGTGCCAGTGACGGGTCTCCTGCGTGATCGTGCCACCGGCGGCGAGGATCGCGGCCTGACGCTGGATCTCGTAGCGGATCGCACGCTCGACGGCGCGGAACGAGTTGACGTTCTTGGTCTCGGTGCGGGTGCCGAGCTTCTCCTGCCCGCGGGGGCGCAGCGAGATGTTCGCGTCGCACCGCAGGTTGCCGCGCTCCATGCGTGCCTCGGAGACACCGAGCGCCCGGACGAGGTCGCGGATGACCTGCACGTAGGCGGCTCCGAGCTCGGGGGCACGGTGCTCGGCGCCGAAGATCGGCTTCGTGACGATCTCGACCAGGGGCACGCCGGCGCGGTTGTAGTCGACGAGCGAGTACTCGGCGCCCTGGATGCGGCCGGTGGCACCACCGACGTGCGTCAGCTTGCCGGCGTCCTCTTCCATGTGGGCGCGCTCGATCGGGATGTTGTAGATCGTGCCGTCGGCGAGCTCGACCTCGACCTCGCCCTCGTAGGCGATGGGCTCGTCGTACTGCGAGACCTGGTAGTTCTTCGGGTTGTCCGGGTAGAAGTAGTTCTTCCGGGCGAACCGCGAGGACTCGGCGATCGAGCAGCCGAGCGCGAGCCCGAGCTGGATCGAGTACCGCACGGCCTGTGCGTTGACGACCGGCAGCGACCCGGGCAGCCCGAGGTCGACCGGGGTGACGTTCGTGTTGGGCTCGCCGCCGAAGAAGTTCGGGGCGTCCGAGAACATCTTGGTCTTCGTCGCGAGTTCGACGTGGACCTCGAAGCCGAGCACCGGCTCGTAGCGCTCGAGCGCCTCGTCGAAGTCCATCAGCGCGTCCTTCTGCGCCATCAGATCACACCTTCCTGCGCAGCGGACTGCTGACTCTGGTCGAGGTCCGGGACGGACGCGATGAGCGGCGCGCCCCACTGCTGTTCGAGCAGACGCTCGAGGGCGGCACCGTAGCGGTACAGCCGGGCGTCCTCACGCTGGGGCGCCATCAGCTGCACGCCGACGGGCAGGCCGTCCTCGGGCGCGAGGCCGTTCGGGATGCTCATGCCGGGGACACCGGCGAGGTTCGCCGGGATCGTGGTGAGGTCGTTGAGGTACATCGCCAGCGGGTCGTCGATGCGCTCACCGATCGGGAACGCGGTCGTCGGCGCCGACGGGCTGACGAGCAGGTCGACCTGCTCGAAGGCGGCCTGGAAGTCCCGCTGCACGAGCGTGCGGACCTTCTGCGCCGAGCCGTAGTAGGCGTCGTAGTAGCCGGCGCTCAGGGCGTAGGTGCCGAGGATGATGCGCCGCTTGACCTCGGGTCCGAAGCCGGCTTCACGCGTGGCGGCCATGACGTCCTCGACGGTGGCACCGTTCTCGGGCGTGACCCGGAGGCCGAAGCGCACCGAGTCGAACTTGGCGAGGTTCGACGACGCCTCGGCCGGGAGGATCAGGTAGTACGCACTGATCGCGTACGCGAACGACGGGGCGTCGATCTCGACGACGACCGCGCCGGCCGACTCGAGCAGCGCGACCGTCTCCTGGAATCGCTGGGTGACACCGGCCTGGAACCCGTCGCCCCCGGCGAGTTCCTTCACCACGCCGACGCGCAGGCCGCGGAGCGTGTCCGCCTGGAGCCCTTCGCGTGCGGCGGCGGCCATCGAGGGCCAGGCGTCCGGGATGGACGTGGAGTCCTTCGGGTCGTGCCCACCGATGACGTCGTGCAGGAGCGCGGCGTCGAGGACGGTGCGGGACACCGGGCCGATCTGGTCGAGGCTGGACGCCAGCGCGATGGCGCCGTAGCGGCTCACCCCGCCGTAGGTCGGCTTCACGCCGACCGTGCCCGTCACGGCACCGGGCTGGCGGATGGAGCCACCCGTGTCCGAACCGAGGGCGAAGGGTGCTTCGTGCGCGGCGACCGCGGCGGCCGAGCCACCGCCGGACCCGCCGGGGATCCGGTCGAGGTCCCACGGGTTGCGGGTCGGACCGTACGCCGAGAACTCGGTGGTCGAGCCCATCGCGAACTCGTCCATGTTGGTCTTGCCGAGCGGCACGAGGCCGGCGGCGCGGAGCTTCGCGACGGGGGTGGCGTCGTACGGCGGCACCCAGCCCTCGAGGATCCTGGACCCGGCGGTCGTGGGCATGTCCTGCGTGCACAGGACGTCCTTGACGGCGATCGGCACACCGGCGAGCGGGCCGAGGTCGTCGCCGGCGGCACGGCGGGAGTCGATCGACTTCGCCACTGCCAGGGCGTTCTGGTTGACGTGCAGGAACGCGTGCACGTCGCCGTCGACGGCGGCGATCCGGTCGAGGTGGGCCTGGGTGGCCTCGACGCTCGAGACGTCGCGCGCCACGAGGGCGTCGGCGAGCGCCGCGGCGCTCAGCTTCGTGATGTCGTCAGTCACTGTTCTTCGCCCTACTGTTCTTCGCCGAGGATGGCGGTCACGCGGAACCGTTCGCCGTCGGAGTCGGGTGCCCCGGAGAGCGCCTGCTCCTGCGTCAGCGTCGTGCCGACCACGTCGGGTCGGGTGACGTTGCCGAGCGGCACGGGGTGGCTCGTCGCCGGGACGTCGTCGGTCGCGACCTCGGCGACCTTGGCGACGCTCTCGACGATGTGCGACAGCTCCCCGGTCAGCTTCTCGATCTCGTCGGGCGTGAGTGCGATACGTGCGAGGTTCGCCAGGTGCGCGACCTGCTCGCTCGTGATGTCAGGCATGGTGCTCCGTCGATCGGTTCGTGGAATGCCCCACAGTCTATTGGCTGCGTCGGGCGCGCAGGCGCGGCTGTGGACAACGCCCCGCGGGGCCCGGTGCCG
>NZ_MJGL01000023.1:31197-60025 GCF_001864855.1 Curtobacterium sp. MCBA15_005 | reverse complement strand
CGGCACCGGGCCCCGCGGGGGTTGTCGGGTCACTTCCCGTTCTGGTCCCTCGCAGCCGGCGCCGCCGGGGCCACCGTCGCGGCGGGCGCCGGAGCAGCCGGACCAGCGGGTGCAGCCGGAGCGGGTGCAGCCGGAGCGGCTGGCGCGGCCGTCGGCGTCGTCTGGTCGTCCTGTGCCGTCCCCTGCCCGGACGAGGACCCCGACGACGATGACGACGACGACTTGCTCGCCTGCCCGATCATCGCCTGGCTCGGCGCGGGCAGCGCTCCCCCGCCGACGGTCTGGTCCAGGTACGCCATCATCGACTTCCCGACCCCGAACTTCGCGCTGTACCCGGTGGTGCCCTGCAGGAACGGCCAGTTCGCCAGGCTCACGTTCCCCTGCACGTTGCCGACCCAGGTGGCGTTCGTGTACTTCGTCGACGACGCGACCAGCCAGTTCTGCACGTCACCGTCGGTGGTGCCGGTCTTCGCGAACTTCGCCACGCTGTCCCCGGGGTTCGCACTCGCGGCCGTCCCCGACCCGGACAGCACGCCCTGCAGCGCGTAGTCGACCGTGCCCGCGACGTCCGCCGAGACGCCCTGTGTGCAGGACGACGGCGTCGGGGTGATCTTCGTGCCGTCCGCCTCGGTCACCGAGTCGATCGCGGTGGGCGTGCACACGATGCCGCCGTTGGCGAAGCCCGCGTACGCCTCGGCCAGGTCGATCGGCGACAGCTCGTTCACGCCGAGGATCGAGGACGGCGTCTGCGTCAGGTCACCGCCGTCGGCGCGGTGGATGCCCATCGACTGCGCGAGCTGGGCGATCTTGCACAGGTCGAGCTGCTTGCCCATCTGGGCGTACGCGGTGTTGATCGACTCGACCGTCGCCGCCTCGACCGACATCGACGACGGCACCCTCTCGGCGTTGGCGACGTTCCAGGTGCCGCCCGCGACGTTCTGGCAGGTGTTGGTGAACTCGGCGTTCTCGAACTGGTGCTCAGAGGTGGTGACCGAGTCGGACAGGGTGTGCCCGCTGGCGAGCCACTCGGCCAGGGTGAACACCTTGTAGGTCGAGCCGGTCTGGAACCCGCCCGAGTTGCCGTACCCGGAGTCGGCGCTGTAGTTCACCGCCGTGGCACCGGCCCCGGCGTGGTCCCCCTGCGTGTAGGTGGTGTTCTGGACCATCGACATGATCCGGCCGGTGCCGGGCTCCACGGTGACGTTCGAGCCGCCGACGTCGACGCCGGCCATGGTGGCCGGCACGTAGGTGGACAGGGCGGACTGTGCCTGACCCTGCAGGTCGAGGTCGAGCGAGGTGTGGATCTGCAGGCCCTTGGTGTCGAGCGTGGCGATGCGTGCCGCCGCGGTCTTGCCGAACGCGGGGTCCTGCAGCACCTGGTCGCGGACGTAGTCGCAGAAGTAGCCGGCGTCGTGGTTCGTCGCGGCGGTCGAGCACCCGTTGGCGGTCTCGGTGATCTTCGGCGTGACCGGCGTCGCGATCGCCTTCGTCATCTGTGCCTTCGTGATCGACCCGTGCGCCTGCATCCGGCGGAGCACGTAGTCGCGGCGCTCCTTCGTCAGCTCGTACCCGTTGGCCTTGCCGTTGTCCTTGTCGCTCGGCACGTCGATGCGCAGGTTCGACGGGTTGTTGAGGATCGCGACGAGCGTGGCCGACTGCACGAGCGACAGGTCCTTCGCGTGCACGCCGAAGTAGTACTCGGCCCCGGCCTCGGCGCCGTAGACCCGCCCGCCGAGCCCGACGATGTTGAGGTACCCGGTCAGGATCTCGTCCTTCGAGTACTTCTTGTTCACCGCGATGGCGTACCGCATCTCCTGCAGTTTGCGCTGCGGCGTGACGCCGGCCGCATCCTCGTAGCAGGCTTCGACCTTCTTCTCGGTGGCGGCCTGGTCCGCGCCGGTGAGCTCCTCGCACTGCTGCACCAGGACGTTCTTGACGTACTGCTGCGTGATGCTCGAGCCGCCCTGCACATCGCCGCCGACGACGGTCGCGGCGACGCCGCGGAGCGTGCCGAGCACGTCGATGCCGCCCTCGTCGTAGTAGCGCGGGTCCTCGGTGTCGATCGCCGCCTGCTTGAGCGTGTCCGCCATCTGGTCGGCCGTGACGTTCGTGCGGTTCTCGGCGTAGAACGAGGCGATCTTGACCTGCTTCCCGCCCTGCTCCGCGTACATGGACGACACCTGCTGCGGGGTCTGCACGTCGAGGTAGGTCGGCAGGTCCTCGAAGAACGAGACCGCCCCGGAGGTCCCCTCTCCCGCGACGGCGACCGCCGGGGTCACCGCGACGGCGACGAGCATGCCGGCGAGCACGGACATCACCACGAACATCAGGAGAGCACCAGGCCATCGCACCACACGCATGACGGCACCGTAGGCAGCAGGGCTGTACTGGTTCTGCCCCGGAACGAGTGCAGGCTGCGGTCGCGTTCAGGTTGCCACCCAGCCCGTTCCGAGGACGGGTCGCGATCCGCGCGGGCGCACCGATCCGGCCGGGAGGCCCGCGTCGGCTCCGGCACGTCGGCAGCCGGTCACGATCGGGTCACGCCCACCGCGTCGCCACGACCGGCGGGTCCGCCGGGTCGCTCAGGGGGCGGTCGGGCACGGCCGGTCAGTCACGGGGCTGCAGATCCTGCGGGCGCACGAGGTACATGTCCGGCGAGGCGCCGACGATGCCGTCGCCACCCGACTTCCCGCGTCGGACCTGCTCGCGCACCAGGTCGCCGCGTCCGATGCCGATCAGGGCGACGTCGTGCAGCGATGCCGTGCCCGGTTTGAGGTAGTCGTTGTGCCCCACGGGACGCCGGAACACGTCACCGGCCGACAGCGCGTCGGCGCCCCCGGCCAGGTCGAGCACGGTCGAGCCGAACGACGCCCCACCCGGGTCGGTACCGAAGTACCCGGAGCCCGCGATGGGGTCGCTGTGCGCACCGCCGACGAAGACCTGCCCGGTGGCGACGGCGAGGTCGTCCGCCGTCCGGACGTCGCTGCCCGGCGACCCGAGCACGGTCAGGGTGTCGGCGGTCATGCGCCCCGACGCCAGGGCCGTCATCGCCGTGGTCGACCCGTACGAGTGCGCGACGATGTTCACCCGCGGTTGGTCGCCCGAGCGGATCACGCGCAGCCCTGCGACGGTCCGTTCGAGCCGCTCCGCCCCGGTCCGTGCGAGCCCGAGCGACAGGATGTTCGACAGGTCCGGAGTGCGGTACCCCATCCACGCGACGACGGCGACACCCAACCCGTTGCCGGTGGCGGCGAGCGGCGCCAGGGTGGCCTGCTCCCGGGACAGGTCGTTGGCGGTGTTGGTGAAGTCGGTCATCTGCCCGGTGACCGTGAAGAACATGCCCGGCACCACGACGGTGACGTCGGCCGCGGTGTCGAGGTCGCCGATGCTGATCGCCGCACGCCCGGAACCCCGGGTGTCGAGCGCCACCAGGAAGCGCCGCGGGTCGCCCGGCTCCTGCACCAGGGAGTCGCGGACCTGCCCGAGCATCGCGGCCCGGGCTGCACCGAGGTCGGCGTCGGCGAGGCCGGCGGTCAGCGTCGCGCGGTTGGCCTGGTCGCGGAGTGCGTACGGCACGCCCTCGAGGTTCCCCACCAGGGCGGGTGCGTGCACCCGGAGCCGGTCCTGCTCGTCGGCCGGCAGGTGCGACCACCACTGCGCGACGGTCTGCGCGGGCGGCGGGTCGTCCTGCACCGTCGCCACGACACGACGGTCGGTGGCCGCGCTTCGCAGGTCGGCGGCGCCGAGTGCACCGAGGTCCTCGACGAAGGCTCGTCCGTGCGCGGCGGCGAGGTCGTCGACCTCCACCCCCGTCGTCGACGTCGATGTCGACGACGACGCCGCCGCTGGTACCGCCGGCGCCGCCGGGAGCGTGGCGACGGCGGGGTCCACGACCGGGACGATGCGGGTCGCGGCGGTGCTGGTGACCGTGACCTGGTGCGTCGGGGGCATGCCTGGGGCCTCGATCACTCCGAGCGAGTGCACCGAGGCGGTGAGCAGAGCCGCAGCGATGAGCAGCATTCGGGTCTCCCCCGGGAAGGCCGTCCCGACGTCCCCCTGCAGACGACGGGTGATGCTCGGTCGAGTCTATGGAGATGTCCGCCGATCATCCATGCGCGATGCAACTTGTCCCCCGAACTGGGCGCGTTCGACGGCGCGCCGCGCTCAGCGGATGCGACCGGGCGTGCTGGGCATCCCGGCTCGGTCCTCGGGCCTCAGTCCTCGGTCGTCGGCGCTTCCGGTTCGGCGAGCGCCGCCGGCCCCTCGGTCACGAGCAGGTGGAACTGCTCGGCGTCGATGATCCGGACGCCCAGCTGCTCGGCCTTCGTGAGCTTCGAACCGGCACCCGGACCGGCGGCCACGAAGTCGGTCTTCTTGCTCACGCTCGACGCCGCCTTTCCGCCGGCGGTGATGATCGCCTCCAGCGCACCTTCGCGCGTGTAGCCCTCGAGTGACCCGGTCGCGACGACGGTGACGCCGCTCAGCACGCCGCCCTCGACGTCGGCGCTGCCCGGGCCGGGGTGGCCCGGGGTGGTGAACTGCACGCCGGCCGCGGTCCAGCGGTCGATGATCTCGCGGTGCCAGTCGACGTCGAACCAGGCGAGCAGGGCGTCGGCGATGATGCCACCGACCCCGTCGACGGCCGCGAGGTCCTCGCGCGAGGCCGACCGGATCGCGTCGAGGGAGCCGAAGTGGTTCGCCAGGGCTCGGGCGGCGACCGGTCCGACGTGGCGGATGCTCAGGCCGACCAGGATCCGCCACAGGGGCTTCGTCTTCGCGGCGTCGATGTTCGCGAGCATCTCGAACGCGTTCTTCGACGGGTAGCGGCTCGGCTCACCGGTGTAGTCGGCGCCCCGTGCCTCGGGGTCGAACGGCGGGTCGGTCTTCTTGCGCGCCCGGCTGAACGGTGTGACGCGCTTCGGGGTGCCGTCGTCGTCGACCTTCTCCATGCCGGTCTCGGCGTCGCGGACGATGACCTCGATCGGGACGATGTCCTGCATCGTCAGGTCGAACAGTCCGGCCTCGGTGACGAGCGGCGGGGTCTCCGGGCGGAGCGGCTGCGTGAGCGCCGCGGCCGCGACCTCGCCGAGCCCCTCGATGTCGAGCGACCCGCGCGAGGCGATGTGCTCGACCCGACCGCGCACCTGCGCCGGGCAGCTCTTCGCGTTCGGGCAGCGCAGGTCGATGTCGCCTTCCTTCGCGGGGGCGAGCTCGGTGCCGCACTCGGGGCAGTTCGTCGGCATCACGAACTCGCGCTCGGAGCCGTGACGGAGCTCGACCACCGGGCCGAGCACCTCGGGGATGACGTCGCCGGCCTTCCGCAGCACGACGGTGTCGCCGATCAGCACGCCCTTCGCCTTGACGACCTGCTGGTTGTGCAGCGTGGCCTGGCGGACGACGGACCCGGCGACCTCGGCCGGGGCCATCACCGCGAACGGGGTCGCACGGCCGGTGCGGCCGACGCTGACCACGATGTCGGTGAGCGTGGTGTGCACTTCTTCGGGCGGGTACTTGTAGGCGATCGCCCACCGCGGCGCCCGTGACGTCGACCCGAGTTCCTCGTGCAGGGCGAGGTCGTCGACCTTCACCACGACGCCGTCGATCTGGTGCTCGACGGCCGACCGGCGTTCCCCCGTGGTCCGGACGAAGCCGTTGACCTCGTCGATGGTGTCGAACACCCGGTAGTGGCTGCTCGTCGGCAGGCCCCAGGTCTGCAGCAGCTCGTACACCTCGGACTGGCTGCGGACGTCGGTGCCCTGCTCGAGTTCGCGGACGGGCCACGCGCCGATGCCGTGCACGAGCATCCGCAGACGCCGCAGCCGGTCGACCATCAGGGCACGCTTCGCCTCGGACTTGCCCTCTTCCTTCTGGCGGAGGGACCCGGCGGCGGCGTTGCGCGGGTTGGCGAACACGCGCTCCCCCGCCTCGCGCTGGTTCGCGTTGAGCTCGTCGAACTCGGCGACCGGGAAGAAGATCTCGCCCCGGACCTCGACCAGGGGCGGGTGGCCGGTGCCCGACAGGCGGTCCGGGATCGTGCCCATCGTGCGGACGTTGCCGGTGACGTCCTCGCCGACCACGCCGTCACCGCGGGTGGCGGCCGAGACGAGCCGACCGTGCTCGTACCGCAGGTTGATGGCCAGGCCGTCGATCTTCAGCTCGGTCAGGAACCGCACCCGCTCGGCGCCGGCGTCCCGCTGCACCTTGAGGGCCCACTCGGTGAGCTCGTCGGGGCTGAAGACGTTGTCGAGCGAGAGCATGCGCTCGGCGTGCTCGACCGGCGCGAACTGCGTCGTCTGCGCCTGCCCGCCCACGGTCTGCGTCGGGCTGTCGGGCGTCAGGAGTTCCGGGAACCGCTGTTCGATCGCGTCGAGGCGGTGCACCAGGGCGTCGTAGTCGGCGTCCGACAGGGGCGAGGCGTTGCCCTCGTAGTAGTCGTGGCGCAGCTCGTTGACGCGGGCGCGCAACCGGTCGACCTCGCGCGCGGCCTGGGCGGCGTCGAGCCCGTCGGGGTCGATGGTCTCGAACGTCGCGTCGGTCTCGCTCATGGCATCAGTTCTACCGTGCACCACCGACGCGGCGTGCAGCGAGCGTGCGCCCCGGGAGCGGCGGGGTCAGGCGTCGACGGGGACGGCGCTGACCGTGGTGTCGATCGTGCACTGGCCGAGCACCCGCGTGCCGACGTAGACCACGGCGGTCTGCCCGGGAGCGACCCCGTGCAACGGCTCGTCGACGTCGATGACGAGCACGTCGTCCTGCACCCGGGCGGTCGCGGGCACCGGGTCGGCGTGCGCGCGGATCTGCACGTCGCAGGCGAACGGCGTCGCGGGGTCGGCCGGGGCCGTGCCCGCCCAGGTGAACCGCGAGCCGGACATCGAGGTGACGGCGAGGGCTTCCTTCGGGCCGACGACGACGGTGTTGTCCTTCGGACGGATCTCGAGCACGAACCGGGGCTTGCCGTCCGGTGCCGGGCGGCCGAGGGCCAGGCCGCGGCGCTGTCCGACGGTGTAGCCGGTGGCACCCTCGTGCGAGCCGACGACCGTGCCGTCACGCTCGACGACGTCGCCGGGGGCGGTGCCGACGCGGTCCGCCAGCCAGCCGCGGGTGTCGCCGTCCGGGATGAAGCAGATGTCGTACGAGTCCGGCTTCTGGGCGACCGTCAGCCCGCGCTCGGCGGCCTCGGCCCGGACCTCGTCCTTCGACGGGGTGGCTCCGAGCGGGAACATCGCGTGCTGCAGCTGCTCGGCGGTCAGGACGCCGAGCACGTACGACTGGTCCTTCGCCCACGCGGCCGACCGGTGCAGTTCACGGGAGCCGTCCGGACCGGTGACGATCGAGGCGTAGTGCCCGGTCGCGACGGCGTCGAACCCCAGGGCGAGTGCCTTCTCGAGCAGCGCCGCGAACTTGATCCGCTCGTTGCAGCGCATGCAGGGGTTCGGCGTGCGGCCGGCCTGGTACTCGGCCACGAAGTCGTCGACGACGTCCTCCTTGAACCGGGCCGAGAAGTCCCACACGTAGTACGGGATCCCGAGGGCCGACGCGGCGCGCTGGGCGTCCATCGAGTCCTCGATGGTGCAGCATCCGCGGCTGCCGGTACGCAGGGTGCCGGGCATCCGGCTCAGGGCCAGGTGCACGCCCACCACGTCGTGGCCGGCGTCGACCGCCCGGGCTGCGGCCACCGCCGAGTCGACACCACCGCTCATCGCCGCAAGAACACGCATGCGTCCAGGGTAACCCGCCGACGAAGCGGTACCGCTGGCGTACCGTTGGTCGGGCGATGGCCACGACGGGGAACGACTCATTCGACTTCCGGTCCGTCCTGCTGTCCGGGTTCCTGCCCGCCGCGCTCTTCGCGATCGGCGAGGGCGCGATCATCCCGATCATCCCGATCGCGGCTGACTCCCTCGGCGCCAGCCTGGCGTTCGCGGGCTTCGTCGCCTCGCTCATCCTGGTCGGCGAGCTCATCGGCGACGTGCCGTCCGGCATCGTCGTCGCCCGCATCGGTGAGCGGAACGCGATGATCGGCGCCGCGCTCGTCTCGGTGGTCGGGCTCGTCGTCGCCACCACGGCCGCGAACGCCTGGGTCCTGGCGCTCGGGGTGTTCCTGGTCGGCGTCTCCACCGCGGTGTTCGCGCTCGCCCGGCACGCCTACATGACCACCGCGATCCCCCTGCGGATCCGGGCCCGGGCGCTGTCGAGCCTGGGCGGCGTCTTCCGCTTCGGCTACTTCGTCGGCCCCTTCATCGCCGCCGGCGTCATCCACCTGACCGGCACCACGAGCAGCGCCTTCTGGATCCACGTCGTCTGCTGCCTGGCGGCGGCGACCGTGCTCCTGGTGCTGCGCGACCCGGCGACGGGCACACGCGGCCTGCGGTTGCCGCCACGGGCCTCCCGGCACTCGGCCGACCACGCGACCGACGCGAGCGACCACGCGACCGAACCGCCCGCCGACACCGGCGCGCAGTTCGTCCAGCAGGAGGCGCAGGGGCTCTTCCGCACCATCCGCGCGAACGGCGCGGTCCTGCTGCGGCTCGGCAGCGGTGCCGGCCTGATCGGCGCGATGCGCGCCGGACGACAGGTGATCCTGCCGCTCTGGGCGGTGAGCGTCGGCCTCGACGACTCGACCGCGGCCCTCGTGATCGGCATCGCCGGAGCCGTCGACTTCGCGCTGTTTTACACGAGCGGGCAGATCATGGACCGGTGGGGACGGCTCGCGAGCGCCCTGCCCTGCATGCTCGGCCTGAGCATCAGCTACTTCCTGCTCGCCTGGAGCGGCCACCTGGACGCCCGGGTCGGCTGGTTCGTCGCGATCGCGATGGGCATGTCCCTGGCCAACGGCGTCGGTTCCGGCATCCTCATGACGCTCGGCGCGGACCTCGCACCGCGCGACGCCCCGGCACCGTTCCTGGGGGCCTGGCGGTTCACCGGCGACTTCGGGTCGGCGGCGGCACCGCTCCTCATCTCCGGCGTGACCGCCGTCGCGTCCATCGCGGTCGCCAGCGGGGTGATGGGCATGCTCGGCCTGGTCGGCGCGGGCATCCTGCTCCGGTACGTCCCCCGGTACCTGCCGCGCCCGCTGCGCTGACGCGCTGAAGTGCTGCCGCGCTGCCGCGCTGACGTGCTGCCGCGCTGCCGCCCTGTCGTCCCGTGCGAGGTTCCGCACTCGGTGGTACTCGCCCCGCCCCGCACCACGTCCGGTTCCTCACACCACGTCACGTCCCGCGCACGGTGCGTCCCACGGCCTGGAGGCCAATCGCACGTCCGCCCCGCACGCCGCGCTCGGTAGACTGCCGCTGCTCGCGGGAGTGGTGGAATCGGTAGACACGCAGGATTTAGGTTCCTGTGCCCCAGGCGTGAGGGTTCGAGTCCCTCCTTCCGCACCGAGTCCCCCCAGGCGCAGCGTTGCGGTCATCCGCACGCCTCGAGCAGGTCAACCCTGCGAGGGATGGCCCGGTCACTTCCGGGCGGTACCCTCATCCCGCGGGAGTCCTCCCCGTGATTCCCGCCTCCACGACCGGAAGAACCATGCACTCCGTCGCACTCGCCCTGATCCCGTGGCTCGATCCGCAGTACATCCTCGACCACTTCGGGGCCATCGCCGTGCTCGTGGTCTGCGCGATCGTGTTCGCCGAGACCGGTCTGCTCATCGGCTTCATCTTCCCGGGCGACAGCCTGCTGGTCATCACCGGCCTGTTCGCCTTCGACCGCGGTGGCGAGATCGGCGGCATCCCGATCTGGGTCGCGGCGCTGATGATCGGCGCCGCCGCGTTCCTCGGCGGTGAGCTCGGGTACTACATCGGCAAGAAGGCCGGGCCCCCGATCTTCGAACGCAAGGACAGCGGGCTCTTCTCGAAGGCGAACGTCGAGCGCACGAACGCGTTCTTCCACCGCTTCGGCCCCCTCGCCGTGATCCTGGCGCGCTTCGTGCCGGTCGTCCGCACCTTCGCCCCGATCGCCGCGGGTGTCGGCCGGATGGACTACAAGAAGTACTCGCTCTACAACGCGATCGGCGCCGTGGTCTGGGGCGTCGGCGTGACGTTCCTCGGGTACTTCATCGGGCACATCCCCTTCGTGGCGCACATTGTCCGCGAGTACATCGACATCATCCTGCTCGCCGCGGTCGTCGTGACCGTCGTGCCGATGGCGCTGACGTACCTGCGCAATGCCCGCAAGGCGAAGCACACGAACGAGGCCGAGGCCACCACGGCCCCGACGGTCGACCCGACGCTCTAGCCGCAGGGCTGGCGCACCGCGCACCGGCGTACCGCGCACCGCGCACCGCGCACCGCGCACAACCGAAGTCGCCCCGAACCACGTGATCACGTGGTTCGGGGCGACTTCGGTTGTGCGGAACGGAAAGAGCGCGGGCGCTCAGACGCCGAAGTGCTCCCGCACGATCGGCGCGATGCCCCGGAACGCCTTGCTGCGGTGCGACAGGGCGTTCTTCTCGTCGCGGGTGAGCTCCGCCGACGAGCGGTCGGCGTCGTCCGGCCGGAACACCGGGTCGTAGCCGTGCCCGCCGTCACCGACGGGCTCGGTCAGCACCTCGCCGTTCCAGACCGCCTCGACGACGTGCTCCTGACCGTCGGGCGTCACGAAGGCCGCTGCGCACACGAACGCGGCGGTCCGCTCGACGACACCCTGCAGGTTCGTGAGCAGCAGCGCGATGTTGTCGGCGTCCGAGCGGGTGCCGGCGTAGCGGGCCGAGTGGATGCCCGGTGCGCCCTCGAGGGCGTCGACCGCGATCCCGGAGTCGTCGGCGAGCGCCGGCAGCCCCGTGTGTGCGACCGCGGCACGCGCCTTGATCAGGGCGTTCGCCGCGTAGCTGTCGCCGTCCTCGACCGGCTCGGGACCGTCGTACCCGACGAGTTCGACACCCTCGCCGAGCGCCGACCCGAGGATCTCGCGCAGTTCGACGACCTTGCCCTGGTTGTGGGTGGCCAGCACCACCTCGCGGGACGTCACGCCAGACCCAGGACCGAACGCTGGATCGCCGCGAGCGACTGGTTGCCGGCGAGGCCGAGGTCGAGCAGGACGTTCAGCTCGTCTCGGTCGAACGGCGCGTGCTCGGCGGTGCCCTGCACCTCGATGAACTTGCCCGACCCCGTCGTGACGATGTTCATGTCGGTGTCCGCGGCGGAGTCCTCGGTGTAGGCCAGGTCGAGCATCGGCTCCCCCTTGACGATGCCGACCGAGATCGCCTGCACGCTGTCGGTGAGCGGGGTGGCCTTCTTCGCGATGAAGCCCTTGGCGCGGCCCCACTCGATCGCGTCGGCCATCGCCACGTACGCGCCCGTGATCGACGCCGTGCGCGTGCCGCCGTCGGCCTGCAGCACGTCGCAGTCGATGACGAGGGTGTTCTCGCCCAGGGCCTTCGTGTCGACGACGGCGCGGAGCGAACGCCCGATCAGGCGGGAGATCTCGTGCGTGCGGCCGCCGACCTTGCCCTTGATGGACTCGCGCTGCATGCGCTCGTTGGTCGACCGCGGCAGCATCGAGTACTCGGCGGTGACCCACCCGGTGCCCTTGCCGGCGAGCCAGCGGGGCACGCCGTTGGTGAACGACGCGGTGCAGAGCACCTTGGTGTTGCCGAAGGAGATGAGCGCGCTGCCCTCGGCCTGCGTGCTCCACCCCCGCTCGATGGTGACGGGACGGTGGTCGGTGGCGGTACGGCCGTCGACGCGGAGGTTGTCGGTCATGGGGTCCTTTCGGTGCGGGGCAGCGTGATGGCCCCCGTCTGGAGGTGGCCGACGCTCGAGACCTCGGGACCGAGGAAGCGCCGGGCGAGCCGGATGAAGCCGTTCTTGTCGTCGCCCGTCGCCTCGAACGAGTACGTCGGGGCGGTGGTCGCGGTGCGCTCGAGCCCGTGCTCCACGAGCCGGCGGTAGACGTCGTTCGCGGTCTCCTCGGCGCTGGAGACGAGCGTGACCTCCGGACCCATGACGAACTGGATCGCGGCGGACATGAGCGGGTAGTGGGTGCAGCCGAGCACGAGGGTGTCGACGTCGGCGGCACGGATCGGGTCGAGGTACCCGGCCGCGATCTCGCGCAGCGACGGCGACGAGGTGTCCCCCGCTTCGACGAACTCGACGAACCGGGGGCACGCGGCGGTGGTCAGCGTGACGTCGGCGGCGACCGCGAAGGCGTCCTCGTAGGCGCGCGACGCGATGGTGCCGACGGTGCCGATGACCCCGATGCGGCCCGTGCGGGTCTGCTTGACGGCGGCGCGGGCCGCGGGCTGGATGACCTCGACCACGGGGATGCCGTACGCCTGCTCGTACCGTTCGCGGGCGTCGCGGAGCACGGCGGACGAGGCGGTGTTGCACGCGATCACCAGGGCCTTCACGCCCTGCTCGACCAGATCGTCCATGACCTCGAGCGCGTAGCGGCGGACGTCGGCGATGGGCTTCGGGCCGTAGGGCGAGTGCACGGTGTCGCCGACGTACCGGATGCTCTCGCGCGGGAGCTGGTCGATGATGGCGCGGGCCACGGTGAGGCCGCCGACCCCGCTGTCGAAGACTCCGATCGGTGCATCCGTCACGGCACCAGCGTACCGATGCCCGTCCCAGACCCTCGCACCGTGCGAGGTCCGCCCACGCGCCGTGCGAGGTTCCGGACTCGGTGTGACCCTCGGCGGGTACCACCGAGTACGGAACCTCGCACGGACCGAACCGTGACGCCGGGCGCCGGGGGTGATCCGGGCCTCCCGAGGGTCACGTCACTAGTGTCGGAGACGTGACCAGCGCGCTCCTCACCGACCAGTACGAGCTCACCATGGTGGACGCCGCCCTGAAGGACGGCACCGCCGACCGCCGATGCGTCTTCGAGGTGTTCGCCCGGCGGCTGCCGGACGGCCGCCGCTACGGTGTGGCGGCCGGACTCGGACGCTTCCTCACCGCCCTCGGCGACTTCCGCTTCGGCGACGAGGAGATCGGGTTCCTGCGCGACCGCGGCGTCATCGACGCCGGCACCGCCTCATGGCTCGCCGACTACCGGTTCAGCGGCGACGTCCGCGCCTACCGGGAGGGCGAGGTCTACTTCCCGAACTCCCCCATCCTGCAGATCGAGGGCACCTTCGCCGAGGCCGTGGTGCTCGAGACCCTCGCCCTGAGCATCTTCAACGCGGACTCCGCGATCGCCTCGGCCGCCGCCCGCATGGTGTCCGCCGCCGACGGCCGCCCGCTCGCCGAGATGGGCTCCCGCCGCACCGGTGAGTGGAACGCCGTGGCCGCCGCCCGTGCCGCGTACATCGCCGGCTTCGGTGCGACGAGCAACCTCGAGGCCGGCCGCACCTGGGGCATCCCAACGATGGGCACCGCCGCGCACGCCTTCACGCTGCTGCACGACTCCGAGGAGCAGGCGTTCCGTTCGCAGCTCGACGCGCTCGGCAGCGGCACGACCCTGCTCGTCGACACCTACGACATCGAGGCCGCGGTCGAGACGGCCGTCCGGCTCACCGACGGCAAGCTCGGCGGCGTCCGGATCGACAGCGGCGACCTGCCGTCCGTCGTCGCCGCCGTGCGTGCGCAGCTCGACCGCCTCGGCGCGACGGGCACGAAGATCACGGTGACGAACGACCTCGACGAGTACACGATCGCCGCGCTCCGAGCCGCGCCGGTCGACTCGTACGGCGTCGGTACCTCGGTCGTCTCCGGCTCCGGGCACCCGGCCGCCGGCATGGTGTTCAAGCTCGTGGCGCACCGGGACGCGGACGGCGGCGACTGGGTCCCCGTCGCCAAGAAGTCGGCCGACAAGGCGTCGATCGGCGGCCGGAAGGAGGCGGGCCGACGACTCCGCAACGGCGTCGCGACCGCCGAGATCGTGCTCACGGGTGCGCAGGTCGGCCCGGACGAGCGGCCGCTGCTGGTCCCCGTCGTCAGCGGCGGCGAGGTCGACCCGGCGTTCCTCGGCACGCAGGGCGTCGAGGCCGCACGCGCGCACCACAAGCGCGCGAAGGCGGAGCTGCCCGCCGACGCGTCCCGCATCGGGCGCGGCGACCCCGCCATCCCCACCCTGGTGATCTAGGGCCCGCACGCACACATCGCGCGTCGCGCCTCGCGTTCGCGTCGCCGCTTCGTGAGCAGAAATGGTCGGGTGTCCGAGGGTGACCCGACCTCTTCTGCTCACGATGTGCGGTCAGCTGACGCAGACGACGGACGGGAGGCCCGTGGCGGCGTCGCCACGGGCCTCCCGTCCGTCTGCTGGTCGCGTCTACTCGGCCTTCATCTTCTCGTAGATGGCCTTGCAGTCCGGGCAGACCGGGAACTTCTCCGGGTCGCGACCCGGGATCCACTTCTTGCCGCACAGGGCCTTGACCGGCTTGCCGGACATGGCCGACTGCAGGATCTTGTCCTTCTTCACGTAGTGCGAGAACCGCTCGTGGTCACCGGGTTCGATCGCTTCGTCTTCGAGGAGCTTCTCGAGCTCCCGGTCCATCACGTCGAGGCCGCCGCCTGGTTCCGTCATGCTCATGGGTCCAGGGTACGACGGTCCACCCTCGGGCGCGCCGCTCGTTGCGCTGCGCCGCTCGTTGCGCTGCGCTGCGCTGCACCGCTAGTTGCGCTGCGCCGCGGCGAGCAGGTCGGGGCCGCGGCGGTCGAACAGGCGTCCGCCCGCGGACACACCGATCACGAGCACGACAGCACCGACCCCGATGCCCACCAGGAGCGTCAGCACCGACCACGGCTCCGGTCCCTGCACGGCGGCGAGCACCGCGAGGCCGACAGCGGGGACCGTGCAGAGCACGATGCCGATCACCATGGTCGCCTGCGCGACCGTGGCGGTGACGCCGGCGGCCTGCGGCTGCTGGAAGGGATGGTCGCCCGGGCGCACCGTCGGGTAGGGCATGAGCACGGACAGGACGCTCGACAACCCGAGCCCGGACAGCAGGGCGCTCGCACTGACGCCGATGAGCAGCGGGAAGGCGGCCCAGTCGCCGAACAGCCACGCGGAGAGCGCGGCCCCGGCGACGATCGCGGGCGCCCCCACGACCAGCACGGGAACGACACGACCGAGCCGGTCACTCCACCCGGGCGCACCGGACGCGACGTGCAGCCACACGGCGGTGTTGTCGTACGAGACGTCGTTGTGCGGCAGGAACCCGGCGATCAGGGCCATCAGCGGCAGCGGCACGAGGGCGGTCCACTGCCACGGCACCCCGGCGACGCCGAGCGGGATGACGACGATCGGCACGAGCAGGATGATCAGGTACGACGTGCGGTACCGCGGGTCGCGCACCCAGTAGGTGAGCGCCCGGGCAGCGACGGCTGACACCGGGGCCGAGCCGAACCGGTCGAACCAGCCCAGGCCCTGGTAGCGGCGGGTGCGGGCGCGGTCGTCGACGGTCTCGAGCGCACGGCCGACGAGTGCCCACCACGCCCAGGCGAGGAGCGCGACGACGGCGACCGCGACGAGGAGCTTCGCGACACCGGTGCCGACGTGGCCGCTCGCGACCTCGGCGGGCACGGCCCACGCGGCACCCCAGGGGGTCCAGCCGGCGATGTCCGCGACGCGCTGCATCTCGGCGCCCTGCGGGTCGAGCCAGTCGACGCGGAGCAGCAGCGCCACCGTCGGGATCGAGAGCGCGATGATGACGAGGGCCACCAGCCACCCGGCGTCGCGGGAGCGCTGCGGCCCGATCAGCCGGGAGCCGACGGTGCAGCAGACGCGGATCAGGAGCGCGCAGGTCGCGACGCCGAGCAGCCCGCCGAGGACCGCGAGCAGGCCGAGACCGGGATCGCGCGCCCAGGCGACGACCTGTCCGATCGCGACGACGACCACGCCGATCACCGGGATGCCGACGAGTCCGGCGACGACGAGCCCGATCGCCAGGCGACGGCGCTCGATGCCGAACACCGCGAAGCGCCTCGGGTCGAGCTGGTCGCTCCGGCCGACGACGAGCGGCACGACCGTGAACCCGAAGGTGATCAGGGTGCCGACGGGCACGATGACCGCACGGGCGACGTCCGGGTCGGCGTCACCGAGGGCGATGGTCTGCGACGCGACGAACACGGCGGCGAGGAGTCCGACGAGGCTGGCGAGCACGACAGCGACGGACCGGCGGGCGGTGCCCCGGACCTCGCCCGCGAGCAGGTCCGCCCTCAGCCGGAGAAGCTGTGCAACCATTCCATGCTCTCCGCGACGACACGACCGCCGGCGAGTTCGACGAACTTGTCCTCGAGGCTCTTGCGCCCGCGGACCTGGGCCATGGTGCCGGACGCCAGGACCTTGCCGCCGACGATGATGGCGACCGAGTCGCAGGTGCGCTGCACGAGCTCCATCGAGTGGCTCGAGAGCACGACCGTGCCGCCGCCCCGGGTGTACCGGCGTAGGATGTCCGTGATCGTCGCCGCACTCACCGGGTCGACCGACTCGAAGGGCTCGTCGAGCACGAGCACCCGCGGCGAGTGGATCAGGGTGGCGGCCAGGGCGATCTTCTTCGCCATGCCGACCGAGTAGTCGGCGACCTGGCGGCCGAGCGCCTCGCCCAGCCCGAAGGCCTCGGCGAGGTCGGCGCTGCGCTTCCGTGCGGTGGCACCGTCGAGCCCGCGGAGCGTGGCCGAGTAGTACAGGAGCTGCGCACCGGTCAGCCGGTCGAACAGCCGGAGCCGGTCCGGCAGGACCCCGAGACTGCGCTTCGCCGCCGTCGGGTCTGCCCAGACGTCGTGGTCGAGCACCGTCACCGAGCCGGCGTCGGGGCGCAGCAGTCCGGTGATCATGGACAGGGTCGTCGTCTTGCCGGCGCCGTTCGGGCCGACCACGCCGAAGATCGAGCCCTGCCGGATCTCGAGGTCGACCTCGTCGACGGCCAGGGTCTGCCCGTACCGCTTGACCAGGCCGCTCGCTGCGAGCACGACGGGCTGGAGCGTCTGCGGCTGCTTCGGTGCGGCGCTGCGCGGCGCACGCTTCTTCGTCGCGGGCGGGGTGGCGGTGGTCGCCCGGCCGGCGTCGTCCGTCGCGTCGTCCGCGTCGGTCGGGACGGGAGGCTCGGCGTCGGTCCGCGGGGCGGCCTTCGTCGGGCGCTTGGTGCGCCCCTTGCCGTTGCGCGCCTTCGCGGGGCGCGGCGCCGCGGCCGTCGTGTCGTCGGCGAGGGTGTCCGTCGTGGCGTCGTCGGTACGGGTGTCCGTCGTCGCGTCGGTCATCGCGTCATCAGTGGCGGCGTCGTCCGCATCAGTGTCCCCCGTGTCGTCGTCGGCTGCGTCGCCCTCAGCAGCCGCGGCGGTGTCCGCTTCGTCGGCGTCCCCCGCCTCGGTCATCCAGGCAGCGTCGGCCGTGGCGTACACGTCCTCGTTCTCTGCTCGCGCTGGCATCGACCCACCGTACCAACGCTCTCCGACCGTCGGGAACCGTCGCGGCCCGGGTCACGAATTGAGTACGAAGCGCGCAGACCCGTACCCCGCGAGGGGGTGTTTCCGTATCATTCACCAGGGCACGAAGGAGTGTTCACCACTTGGAAACCTGCTCCAGCAGGCGATCCCGGCGGCCTCTTCGCAGCGACGACCACGTCGACACGAACGGTTCTCGGGCAACTCGGACGTTGGAAGCGCAGACTCGACGAGGCCCGCCCGTACCCCAGGGTGCGCGGGCGGACACCAGAAGGGACCAGCATGACCACGCAGATCGTGATCCTCGCAGCGGGGATGGGCAGCCGTCTCGGCCGCAGCCTGCCGAAGCCGCTCACGGAGCTCAGTGACGGCCGCACCATCATGCAGCAGCAGTTCGACAACATCCGCGCCGCGTTCGGTTCGAGCGCCCGCGTGACGATCGTCGTCGGCTACAAGTCGGAGCACATCGTCGAGGCGTTCCCCGACGCGAACTTCGTCTACAACGAGTCGTACGACTCCACCAACACCTCGAAGAGCCTGCTGCGTGCCCTCAAGGCCACCGGCAAGAGCGGTGTCCTCTGGATGAACGGCGACGTGGTCTTCGACCCGATGGCGCTCGTCCGTGCGGCCGACATGATCGACGAGGGCCGTTCCTTCGTCAGCGTCAACACCGACAAGGTCTCCGACGAAGAGGTCAAGTACACCGTCGACGCCGAGGGCTTCATCCACAAGCTCTCCAAGCGGGTCGTCGGGGGTCTCGGCGAAGCCGTCGGGATCAACTACGTCTCCGCCGCCGACAAGCAGGCCCTCATCCGGCAGCTCGGTCGCGTCGACGACCAGGAGTACTTCGAGGGCGGCATCGAGGCTGCCATCGCCGAGGACGGGCTACGCTGGACGCCGATCGACATCTCCGACCTGTACGCGGTCGAGATCGACTTCGCCGAGGACCTCGAGCGCGCGAACAACCTGTTCGCCTGAACCACCGTCAGGACCCCTCGGCGGTTCCGCCCGAAGGGAAACCGTGACCACAGCGAGTGCGCCGACCGCGCCCGTGGCTCCCGCACCCGCGAAGGCCCGGAGCGCCGGTCGGCGCTATCGTCAGGCCCTCTGGTTGCTGACCGTCCGCGACCTCCGGGTCCGCTACTCGACGTCGGCGCTCGGCTACGTGTGGTCGATCCTCGACCCGCTCGTGATGTCGGGGATCTACTGGTTCGTCTTCACGCAGGTCTTCCACCGCGGCTCGGTCGGTGAAGATCCGTACATCGTGTTCCTGCTGTCCGCGCTGCTGCCGTGGATGTGGTTCACCGGTGGCGTCTCGGACTCCACCCGGGCGTTCATCAAGGAATCGAAGCTCATCCGCTCGACCACCATCCCCCGCACGATCTGGGTGGCACGGATCGACGCGTCGAAGGGCATCGAGTTCCTGCTGAGCCTGCCGGTCCTGGCCGTCTTCGCGATCGCAACGGGTGCCCCCCTGCACTGGCAGGTCGTGTTCTTCCCGCTGGCGATCGTGCTGCAGTGCGCACTGGTCTACGGCCTGGGGCTCATCGTGGCCCCGCTCGTGGTCTTCTTCCGCGACCTCGAGCGCGCCACCAAGCTCGTGCTTCGGTTCCTGTTCTACGCGTCCCCGATCATCTACGGCACGCACGCGCTGCCTCCCGCCCTGCGGGACATCGCCGCGATCAACCCGCTCACCGGCATCTTCGGCATGTACCGTGCGGCGTTCTTCCCCAGCCAGCTCGACTGGCTCGAGGTCGGAGCCTCGGTGGTCGTGACCGGCATCGTCCTGGTGATCGGCTTCGCGGTGTTCCGCCGCAGCGAGCACCGCGTGCTGAAGGAGCTGTGATGACCGCGACCGACCAGACCCGACGCACCGAGACCGTCACCCCGGTCATCTCGGTGCGCGACGCCGGCATCTGCTTCAAACGGAACCGTCGCGCGAGCCGGAACTTCAAGGACCTGTTCGCCGGACGCGGGCGCCGCAAGCGTGCCGATGAGTTCTGGGCGCTCCGCAACGTGTCGTTCGACGTCCGCCCGGGCGAGGCGATCGGGGTCGTGGGCCGGAACGGACAGGGCAAGTCGACCCTGCTGAAGCTCGTGGCCCAGGTCATGCTGCCCGACGAGGGCCGCGTCGACGTGGGTGCCGGCGTCGCCCCGCTCATCGAGATCACGGGAGGTTTCGTCGGTGACCTCACCGTGCGCGACAACGTGTACCTGACGGCGGGCCTGCACGGCATGTCCCGGGCCGAGATCCGCGACGCCTTCGACGAGATCATCGACTTCGCCGAGATCGCCGACTTCGTGGACACCCCCTACAAGCACCTGTCGAGCGGTATGAAGGTCCGCATCGCGTTCGCGGTGATCTCGCGGCTCGACGAGCCGGTCATCCTGGTCGACGAGGTGCTGGCGGTGGGCGACAAGGCCTTCCGCGAGAAGTGCTACAAGCGGATCGAGCAGCTCCTGGCCGGCGGCCGGACGCTGTTCTTCGTCTCCCACAGCGACAAGGACCTGCGCCGCTTCTGCGACCGGGGGCTCTACCTCGACAAGGGTCGTCTGCAGCTCGACGGCACCATCGAGGCCGCGCTGGCCCGGTACGCGGCCGACTACGGCTCCTGACCGGCCGGGGTACTCCCCCTGCACCAACACGGGCGTCTGTGGCTCCCTCCACAGCCCGGGCCATCGTGGCCGCCCCCCGGGGTCCCGCCGTCGGACCCTCCCCCTAGCGTTCCCCCCATGCACCACCCACCAACCGCGTACGCCGTCCCGTTCGCCGTCGACCGATCGCACGCACCGCGTCGGTACGACCTCGTCAACACCGGCCCCGAGCCGGTCGACGGGCTCACGCTCACCCACCTGGGCAACGGGTACTGCCCGCCGCTCGCAGTGCGCCGCCTCGACCCCGGCCGATCGCTGTCCCTGGCGGTCTTCGGCGCCGACCCCGAGGACACGGGGGTCGTCATCGTCCGGTGGCGTCGGCCCGACCGGTCCGAGTACCTCTGGCGGATGTCGCTCGTCGGGCCGGGGATGCAGCCGTGACGCAGCACCGGCCTCCGGCACGGAGCCCGCGGGGTGACGATCGCCCGTCAGCGCCCGTCGCGTTCGGCGGCGACGGTCCGCCACCGCTCGAGCAACCACTCCACTGCCGCGTGGAACCGCTCCGTGGCCGCACCCGGGGTCGTGTCGCCGAAGTACCGGGCGACCCAGTGCTGCAGGCGGGCGAGCTCCTCGGCGTCGCTCGCGGCCGCGTCGACCCGGGCGAGTACCGACGGGGCGTCCGCCGCGGTCAGCCAGTTCGCGTCGCTCAGGTAGCCCCGCTCGTCGACGTCGGCCTCGGGCGACACCGGCCGCGTGACGATGAGCGGCTTGCCCACCGCCAGTCGGTCGTAGATCATCGCGCTGATGTCGGTGATCGCCACGTCCGCGTCCGCCAGCTGCCACCCGAGGTCACCACCGTCGTCGTACAGGTGGTGCGCGGCCGGGTCGGCGGCGTTGGCCGCGCTGATCGCCGCGACGATCCGCTCGTGCGCCGCGCGGTAGGCGGGGTCGAGCACACCGCTGCGTGGGTGCGGGCGGTACACCAGACGGTGGCGGGGCGATGCGAGCACCTGCTCGGCGATGACCGTGCCGTGCGACGCGATCGACCCGTACGCCGCGGCACCGCGGTCACCCTCCCACGTCGGGGCGTAGAGCACGACGGTCCGGTCGTCGTCGGGGTACGGGGCCGCTCCGGCGAAGTGGTCGGCCTGCGGGCGTCCGATCGCGATGGTCCGGGCGTCCAGGTCGTAGTCCCACAGCGCCTCGGCCAGACGGTCGCGTGCCGCGTCCCCCGCGATCAGGGCGTAGTCGTACGCCTTGAACTGGTTCGTCGTCATGTACATCTTGTCGCTCTCGCCGTGGTTGACGAAGACGTGCCACATCCGCCCGTACCGCATCATCTGGAAGTTGCGGGCGTTCTGGTTGACGTACAGCACCACCTTCGGCGCCTGCGTGTCGACGAAGTGTTCGAGGTCGACCACCTGCCGGGCGTAGACCGCGGGCACGGGCGACTCCTCGAGCAGGGTCAGCATGGTGCCCGGGCTCCGCGAGATGATCGCCACCGGGTGCGTCTTCGCGAGTTCGGCCAGCGGCGCGTACCACTGGCGCACCTGGTACATGTTGACCGGACCGTCGGCGAAGTACACGGCGATCTCGACCGAACCGGGCGCCGGCTTCGGCGCGGACGGCAGTCGCCGTGCGAGCTGCTGCCGGCTGCGGCGGGACGTCAGGAGTCGCTCGACGAGCCGCAGCGCGGTCCGCAGGTCGCTGATGATCGACATGGTCATTCTCCGGGTCTGCTCTGGTGGGACGAGGCGTGCGGGTCAGACGACCGGCGGCCGCCCTGCGATGGTCATCCGTGCGACTGTGATCCAGCCCATCGGGCGGACCGGACCGCAGTCGGTCGTCCATCCTTCACGGATCCCACCGAACCAGGTGGCCAGTCGGCGGGGGTGACGCCACCAGCGCGTGATCTGGATCGCGGCCCACGACCCCACGTACACCGGGCGCAGCACCGCGGGCAGGTTGCGCCGAGCCAGCCACACCCGGTTCCGGGCGTTCAACCGGTAGTACTCGGTGTGCCGCGCCGGGTCGATCGCGGGGTGGTGCGCCACGAGGTCGCCGGCGTACCAGGTCCGACGGCCGGCATCCCAGACGCGCCAGGCGAGCTCGATGCCCTCGTGGGCGTAGAAGTACTCGGCCCCCCAGCCGCCGACGGCACGGTAGACGTCCATCGGCAGCACGACGGCGCCTTCCCAGACCGAGAACACCGGCGACGAGTGGTCCGGCTCGCCCTTCCGGATCCGCGGCACCCATCGGCGGGGGTTCGCGGCACCCGTGGGGTCGACGACCCGGGGCTGCACGAGGCCGAGCGACGGATCGTGCTCGAACAGCGCGATCACGTCGCGCAGGAACGTCGGCGACGGCACCGACGCATCGTCGTCGAGGAAGAACACGTAGTCACCGTCGACGACCTCGGCCCCGGCGTTCCGACCGGCCGGGATCCCGACGTTCTCGGGCAGGGCCAGGGCTCGCACACCGTCCGGCAGCCCCGTGGGTGCCCAGCCGTTGCCGACGCAGACGACGTCGAGCTCGACGTCCTGCTGGGCGAGCACGCTGTCGAGGCCGCGGCGCAGGTCCTCCGGCCGGGTGCCCTGCGACAGGCTCACCACGGCGACGCGCGGTCGTCCGCGGTGCACCACCGCGTGTCGGCGCAGGGTTCCGGGCGCGGTCGTGTCCTCGGTCACGCCTTGACCCGCTTCGAGGCGATGATCGCCAGGAAGTGCCCGATCGTCGCGAGCACGGCGAGCGGCAACAGCGCGCCGACCAGGATCCGGCTGGCGAGCGGGTCACCGATCACCAGGGCGAGCAGGGCGAAGACGAACGCGAGCATGCTCAGCTCGACCGAGTGGTACAGGCGGTGGAACGGCAGGAACCGTGCCACGCGACGGAGCGAGGCGAGCCTGCGGCCGGACGGGGCGGTGGACGCATCCCGTCGGTCGACCAGCTTGTCGAGCCCGGCGTTCGCGCGGGCCACGTGCACCATGTCGTTCAGGGCCTTGTTGAGCACGATGACCAGGCCGAGTGCGCACCCGATCGTGGTCCACATCCAGTCGGCGCCGTGGATGGGCCAGGTGGCCGCGCGGATGCCGAGCGCGACCGGGATCAGTCCCTCGGTCGTGTAGTGCCCCACCTTGTCCAGGAACACCCCGGCGGGCGACTTGGTGCCGCGCCACCGGGCGACCTCGCCGTCGGAGCAGTCGACGAGCATCTGCAGCTGGCCGAGGACCAGTGCCAGGGCGGCGCCCCAGATGCCGGGGATGAGCAGGGCGGCGGCGACGCTCCAGCCGACCAGGATCATCAGGCCGGTGACCTGGTTCGCGCTGACGCGGGTCTTCAGGAGCACCCAGGTCAGGTACGGCGAGACGTCGCGCAGGTACAGCGAGGCCGTCCAGTGCTCGGCGTTGGCGCGCGCACGGACCTCGTCCGGCTGGGCGACGGCCCGGAGTTCGGCGATCGAGGTCGGCCGTGCGGATCCGCGGCCGGTCGTGGGGTGGTCGGTCATTCGGTCACCGTCCCGTGTGGGTGGTCAGCTCGGACGTGCGGGTCAGGAACCCGATGATGAACCCGAGCCCCCAGCCCACGTGGATGCAGGGCAGCACGACGAGCAACCAGAGGAGCGTCGGCAGCCCGGAGCGGCGCGCCACCGCGATCGACCCCAGGACGACGAAGAGCAGGTAGACGACGGGCACGACGAACCCGAGCAGCGCCCAGGCGAGCGGGGTGCCGAGCGCCGCGCCGACGATGCCGACGAGTCCGGCGACGACGCCCAGCGCCATCGCCGCGACCATCGCCGGCGGCACGAAGTAGCGCAGGCCGTTGTTCGCCGGGAACCGACGCGCGAGCTCGCCGCGCCAGAGCCCGGTGGCGACGAACTGCCGCACCAGGCGCTTCAGGCTCGGCCGCGGGCGGTAGGTGACGACGAGTTCCGGCGTGAACCAGACGGTCCCGCCGGTCTGGCGCAGCCGCCGGTTGAGTTCCCAGTCCTGGCCGCGCTTGATGCCCTCGTCGAAGAGGCCGACGTCGAACAGCCGCTCACGTCGGAACACGCCGAGGTAGGCGGTCTCGGCCGGGCCGGCTGTGCCGCCCACGTGGTGCGGCGTGCCGCCGAGGCCGACACGGCTGCCGTAGGCCAGGGCGACGGCCCGCTCGAAGGGGGTCCGGCCCTCGGCGCGCATGATGCCGCCGACGTTGTCCGCTCCGGATTCCAGGAGCGTGCGCACCGCGATGCGCGTGTAGTCGGTGGGCAGGACCGAGTGCGCGTCGACGCGGATGACGACGGGGTGCACGGACGCACGGATCGCGACGTTCAGCCCGGCGGGCGTCGAGCCGACGGGGTTGTCGATCGCGCGGATCCGCGGGTCGGCAGCGCTCATCTCGGCGACGAGTTCGTTCGTGCCGTCGATCGACGGCCCGAGCGCGAGGATGACCTCGAACGGGCCCGCGTAGTCCTGGTCGAGCAGACTGCCGACGGCGGCCCGGACCTCGGTGACCTCGTTCAGCACGGGCATCACGTACGAGACGCCCGGCAGGGGCTGTCCGTCTGACTGCATGCGTACCTCGGGGTGCTGGCTTGGCGGCACGGGACGCACCGGGGCGGTGCCGCCCCGCAGAGCGACCATGAGCCTATCAAGAGGCCGAACCGCGCACCTGCGTCGGCGCGGGACGCGCCCCCGTGACGGACTGGAGGCCCGGCGCACGTCGTGCCCCGGGCCTCCTGTCCGTCGTGTGGTGGCGTCAGCCCTTGCTGTCGTACGTTCCGAGCTTCACGTCGGCCTGGCGGGTCTGGCCGTCGCGGACGTAGCTGATCGTCGTCGAGGCGCCACCCGCGAAGAAGCGCACCTGCGCGGTCAGGTCGGTGGCGTCGGAGACCGACGCCGAGCCGATCTTCGTGACGACGTCGCCCTTCTGCAGACCGGCCTTCGCCGCGGCACCGCCGTTGGAGACCGACTTGATGAGGGCGCCGACCTGGGTGGCGCTGGCGTCCTCGGTGGCGTCGCCGACCGTTGCGCCGAGGAGCCCGTGGGTCGCCGAGCCGTTGTCCTTGATCTCGTTCGCGACCCGCTTGACCAGGTTGGCCGGGATCGAGAAGCCGACGCCGATGCTGCCGGCGGCCGACTCCGACGACGACGAGCTGCCAGCCGAGGCGATGGCCACGTTGATGCCGATCAGTCGGCCCTTCGAGTCGAGCAGCGCACCGCCGGAGTTGCCCGGGTTGATCGAGGCGTCGGTCTGGATGACCGGGAGCGAGACGGTGGTGTTCGCGGACGAGCTGCTGCCGTTGTCCCCGTTGCCCCAGAAGTCGAAGGGACCCGAGCCGCCGTTGCCGCCCTCGTTCGAGTCGCCACCCTCGCTGGGGGCGCTCGAGGTGACCTGGATGCTGCGGTTCAGGGTCGAGACGATGCCGTCGGTGACGGTGTTCGACAGGCCCAGCGGCGCACCGATCGCGACCGCGGTGTCCCCGACGTTGAGCTTGGACGAGTCCGCGAACTCCATCGGCTTGAGGTCGGTCGCATCGATCTTGATGACCGCGAGGTCGACCGTCGGGTCGGTGCCGATGAGCTTGCCCGCGTAGATCTTGCCGTTCGAGGTCGTCACCGTGATCCGGCCGTTCGAGCTGTCGCCGTCGAGGGTGACCACGTGGGTGTTCGTGACGATGTAGCCGTCCTTGCTCATCACGACACCGGAACCGGTGCCGGCCTCGTTGCTCGCCGACACGTTGATCGTGACCACGGACGGGGTCGCCTGTGCCGCGACGGCGGTGACGACGGTGGCGGAGTCGTAGTCGTTGACGGTCAGGTTGCCGCCCTGCGACGAACCGGAGGACACCACGCTGCCACCGTCGTTCGCCGCCGACGATGCGAGCCACCCAGCACCGCCACCCACGAGCCCGGCCACGACGAGACCGGCGATGATCGGCAGGAGCAGCTTGTTGCGGCCCGAGCGCTCCTTGGTCGTCGTGGTCGCCGCGGCACCCGAGGCGTCGTCGCTGAAGTAGTGCCCGTTGCGCTGGTTCGCGCCGTCGACGTCGCCGAAGGCGCTCGTGGCGGACTGCGGGGCCTGCGCGGATGCGTTCGCGTACTCGGAGGACGAGCTCGGAGCGGACGAGGACGTCGGCTGGGCGTACTCGCCGTAGCGGGGGCGTTCGGCGCCCGGCTGGCCGTACGGGTTCTGGGCCTGCTGGCCGTACTGCGACTGCTGGCCGTACGGGTTCTGGGCCTGCGGCGCCTGCTGGCCGTACTGCGGCTGCTGGCCATACGGGTTCTGGGACTGCGGTGCCTGCTGGCCGTACGGCGACGTCTGCTGGCCGTAGCCGCCCTGCTGCGCGCGCGAGGAGTCACCGGAGACGGCCGGGTACGGCGCGGTGTAGCGGTCGGTCGGGTGGTCCGTCGACGACGGGATCACGTCCGTGTGGTCCGGGGTCGTCTCGTCGTTCTGGTTCGGGCGAGGAGTCTCGTCCGGCTGGTCGGAGTCGTTCGGCATCGACGTGTTCCCTCTCGTGGCCGCTGCTGCGGCGTCCTCACTGGCGGCAGGCGGAGCCGCATCGTCCGGACGGCGGTCGTCGCCCTGCCCGTCGGGCGTGGTGTCGGTCATGCTGGACGTGCTCCTTTCAAGCTCGTGCAGTCTGTCGCAAGCACCTGAGCGGTCCTTCTGGCGAGGCTGCGAGCCACCCCTGGCGATCTTATGCGTGCGCTGTACACGGTGGGCCGGTCCGCCGCGGGACGGACAGCTAGGTTGGGGTCCGTTCAGCGCGACACGTCGTCGCCCGCACGGGAGGGAACCACATGCGCCGGGCAGGACCGTGGCTGCGAGCCGCCGACGGAGCGATGCTGCTCGGACCGGACGGAGTCCCCGCACCGACGGTGTTCGCCGAGATGAGCGCCCTCGCCGCCAACACCGGCGCGGTCAACCTGGGGCAGGGGTTCCCCGACGAGGACGGGCCGGCCGAGGTGCTCGAGGCCGCGGTGCAGGCGATCCGCGACGGCGTGAACCAGTACCCGCCGGGCCGGGGCACCCCCGACCTGCGGGCGGCGATCGCCGAGCACCAGCAGCGGTGGTACGGACTCGACGTCGACCCCGACCGCGAGGTCCTCGTCACCGCCGGTGCCACCGAGGGGCTGGCCGCGACGATCCTCGCGCTGGTCGAACCCGGCGACGAGGTGATCACCTTCGAGCCGTTCTACGACGCCTACGGGGCGCTCATCCGGCTGGCCGGCGGGGTGCACGTCACGGTCCCGCTCACCGCACCCGACTTCCTGCCGGACGAGCGCACGCTGCGTGCGGCCTTCACCGACCGCACCCGCGCCGTGCTCGTGAACACCCCGCACAACCCGACGGGCCGGGTCCTGCCCACCGAGGTGCTGCAGACGATCGTCGACCTGGCCACCGAGCGCGATGCGGTGATCATCACGGACGAGGTCTACGAGCACCTGACCTTCGACGTCCCGCACACGCCCATCGCGACCCTGCCGGGTGCCGCGGAACGGACGGTGTCGGTGTCGAGCGCCGGCAAGACCTTCAACACCACCGGGTGGAAGGTCGGCTGGCTCACCGCTCCCCCGGCGCTCGTCGACGCGATCACGACGGTCAAGCAGTACCTGACGTTCGTGAACGGTGCACCCTTCCAACCGGCCGTCGCCGTGGGACTCCGCCTGCCCGACGCGGTGTTCACCGGCATCGCCGCCGACCTGCGCGCGAAGCACGAACTGCTCGCGAACGGACTGACGGCTGCGGGTTTCGACGTGATGCGCCCCGACGGCGGCTACTTCGTGCTCGCCGACGCGGCGCCGCTCGGGTACGACGACGCCCGCGCGTTCTGCCTCGAACTGCCGGCTCTGGCCGGGGTCGCCGGGGTCCCGGTGTCGGCGTTCGTCCGCCCGGACCGTGTCTCCGGCTACCGGTCCCTGGTGCGCTTCGCGTTCTGCAAGCGCCGGAGCGTCCTGGAGGACGCCGCCGCACGCCTGGCGACCCTCGGAACGCGCCCCCGCGCCTGAGACGCGACCGCGTCGGGGACGCGACGGACGCGTCAGCGCTGCCCCGGGCCTCCAGGCGGGGTGCGCAGTGCGACGTCGTACCGCCGCAGGGACAACGACGGGTTCACCCGACGGACGGCGTCCGTGACGGTGGTGTCGATCGTGGCGGTGAGCGTGCCCGGCGAGGCACCGGCCGAGGCCACAGCGACGCCGGACGGGTCGAGGACGACCGAGCCACCGATCCCGATGGGCGGCGTCTGGCCGACCCCGACGACCCAGACGGTGTTCTCGATCGCGCGCGCCGTGAGGAGCGTGCGCCAGTGGTGCTCCTTGCCGGGCCCGCGCACCCACTCCGCCGGGAGGACGACGACGTCGGCCGCGCCGGTCTCGGGAGCGGCGAGCCGTCGGGTGACCTCGGGGAAGCGCAGGTCGTAGCAGGTCTCGAGCCCGACGCGGACTCCGCCGAGCTCGAAGACCGGCAGCTGCTCCGGGTCGCCGGACTCGATTCGGTCCGACTCCCGCGAGCCGAAGGCGTCGTAGAGGTGGACCTTCCGGTACGTCGTGGCCACGTCGCCCGACGGGAGCACCGCGACCAGCGTGTTCCGGAAGCGCTCCGGCGTGTCCGCTGACTCGGCGACCCCGACGACCAGGGCGATGCCGGTCTCGCGAGCGACGTCGCGGAGGCCTGAGACGAACGGACCGTCCAGGGGCTGCGCCGCGGCGACGAACCGATCGTCGATGTCGGCGGTGAAGTACGAGGTGTACTCCGGCGTGACGAGGAGGTCCGCGCCCCGGGCGGCCGCGTCGACGGCGGCGGTGCGCACGGTGTCGAGGTTGGCGACGGGGTCGCCCACGGGGGCGAACTGCGCCGCCGCGATCGTGAGGGTGGCCATGCGGTGAGCGTACCCGGGGGTGTGCGGCGGGCGGGCCTGCGTTCGG
>NZ_MJGL01000023.1:0-30511 GCF_001864855.1 Curtobacterium sp. MCBA15_005 | reverse complement strand
GGCCTGCGGGCGGGCCTGCGGCCGGTCTTCCTGCGGGCGGAGACACGAAGAAGGCCCCGGTCCTGTTGGACCGGGGCCTTCATGTGACGCTTGGTTGCGGGGGCAGGATTTGAACCTACGACCTCTGGGTTATGAGCCCAGCGAGCTACCGAACTGCTCCACCCCGCGGCACGTTTAGAAGCCTACACGGGGCCGTGGCGGGACACAAATCGAGTGCCCCGCCACGGTGTGTCAGTTGTCGTTCTCGGCTGCCGTGGCGGCCTCGATCGCGTCCTGGAGGCGCTGGTCGGCTTCCGCCGCAGCAACCAGGTCGTTGTCGGCGTAGGCCTCCTGGCGGTCCTGCAGGGCTGCCTTGGCGTCGGCCAGGGCCTTCTGCAGGGCGTCGTTGTCGGCCGAGCCGGAACCCGTCGAGCCGGTCGAGCCGGAGCCCGTGTCGGAGCCGGAACCCGTGTCCGAGCCAGACCCGCTGTCGGAACCGGAACCGCTGTCGCTGCCGCCGCCGCTCGCGCCGGAGTCGCCGGCCGCCGCACCGGAGTCCCCGCCGAACAGCGAGTTCAGGGCCTCGTCGAGCGTGTCCTCGAACGCGATCTTGTCGCCGAAGGCCACGAGGACCTTCTGCAGCAGCGGGTACGAACCACTCGAGGTCGACTGGACGTAGACGGGCTGCACGTAGAGGAACCCGCCGCCGACCGGGAGCGTGAGCAGGTTGCCCTGCTTCACGGTCGAG
This sequence comes from Curtobacterium sp. MCBA15_005, assembly GCF_001864855.1. Classification (NCBI taxonomy): domain Bacteria; kingdom Bacillati; phylum Actinomycetota; class Actinomycetes; order Micrococcales; family Microbacteriaceae; genus Curtobacterium; species Curtobacterium sp. MCBA15_005. The sequence goes on along the minus strand of NZ_MJGL01000023.1, from coordinate 29,784 downwards.
TTGCCGCGCTTCAGGATGTTGAGCTCCTGCGACACGGTCGAGTCACCGTTGAAGAGGCTCTGCACCTGTCCGGGGCCCGGGATGTTGTCGGTCTTCGGCATCGTCAACAGCGTGAGTTTGCCGTAGCCCGACGCCTTCTCGCCCTTGCCGGCACCACCCGCGTCGGAGTTCACCGCCAGGTAGCCGGTCAGCACGTTGCGGTTGTTCGCCCCGGCCGACTGCTGCGGGATGTAGGTCGTGTACAGCGAGTACGCGGTCCCCTGACCCGGCACCTTCATCGTCAGGTAGTACGGGTCCTGCAGGTTCGCCCTGTTGGCCGTCGTCGTCGTCTGCGCGCCGAGCGCGTTCGTCGACGTCGCCGCGGTGTCGGCGTCACTGTCCGACGTCGCCGTGCTCGTCGGTTCCTGCGGGGTGTTCCACGCGTCGTCACCCGAGTAGAACGAGTTGGCGTTGGTCACGTGGTAGGTGCCCAGGATCGAGCGCTGCACCTTGAACAGGTCCGTCGGGTACCGCACGTGGTCGAGGAGTTCCGCGCTCATGCTCGACACCGGCTTCATCGACGTCGGGAAGATCTTCTGCCACGTCTTGAGGACCGGGTCCTTCGTGTCCCACGTGTACAGCGTCACCTTGCCCGTGTACGCGTCGACCGTGGCCTTCACCGAGTTCCGGATGTAGTTCACCTGGTCGGTGCGGTACGTCGAGGACTCGGTGCCGGCGATGCTGTCCGACAGGCTCTGGCTCTGCGAGTACGGGTACGCGTCGCTCGTGGTGTAGCCGTCCACCACCCACTGGATGCGGTGGTCGACGATGGCCGGGTACGCGTCGCTGTCGACGGTCAGGTACGGCGCGGCCTTCTGCACGCGGGTGATCGGGTCGCGGTCGTAGAGGATCTGCGAGTCCTTGTTCACCGCGTTCGAGAGCAGGATCTGCTCCGACTGGAACTTCGCGGCGTAGACGAGCCGGTTGAAGAAGTTGCCGAGGCTCGGACCGCCGTCGCCGGCGTACGTGGTGGTCGCGTTGCCACCGTTGTCGTCGTCGGAGCCGGACGGGTAGTCGAGCTCGACGTCCTTCGTGCCCTTCGGGGCACCCACGATCGAGTAGGGCGGCGAGGTCTCACCGAAGTACACGCGCTGCTGGAAGTCACCCAGGGCACCGTTCGACGGGATTCCGGACTCGAGGAACACCGGCTTGCCGTCGCTCGCGCGCTGGTTGCCGTAGGCCGCGGTGACGCCGTAGCCGTGTGTGTAGACGAACGCCCGGTTGTACTGCGTGTTCGCGGCCGAGCTGAGCCCGGCGAGGTCGATGTCGCGGACCGCGATCACGGTGTCCTCGGTCTCGCCCTTGACGTCGTAGCGGTCGACGTCCAGCTCCTTCGGGAACTGGTAGTACTGCCGGTACTGCTGCAGCTGGCTGAACGTGTCGGAGACGATCTTCGGGTCGATGAGACGGATGTTGGCCGTGGTCTGCGCGTCCTTCGCGAGCGCACCCGAGCTCGTCTCGGTCGTGGCGTCGTAGTTCTGCTCCTCGACGCCGGCGACACCGTAGGCGTCACGCGTGGCCTTGATGTTCCGCTCGATGTAGGCGGACTCGAACGTGCGCTCCGAGGGCTTCACCTGCAGACGCTGGACGACCCACGGGTAGATGCCCCCGACGACGATCGCGGCGACGAGCAGCAGGCCCGTCCCGACGATCGAGATGCGCCAGCGGCCGATGACCGCCGTGACGATGAAGAGCAACGCGACGATCGCCGCGATGCCGGCCATGATCTCGCGGCCCGGGATCACCGCGTTGACGTCGGTGTACTGGGCACCGGTGATGAGCGAGTTCGACTTCGTCAGGGCCGCGTACTGGTCGAGCCAGAGGCTGACGGCCTGCAGCGCGATGTAGAGCGCCGCCGTGACCGCGAGCTGGATGCGCGCGGCGCGGGAGATCCGGACCTCACGACCACCGAAGCGGAGCGCGCCGTAGAGGTAGCTCGCCGCGAGTGCGGCGAGACCGGCGATGAGGACGACGGCCGAGGAGTAGGCCACGATCGAGCGCCAGAACGGCAGCTCGAACACGTAGAACCCGATGTCCAGCCCGAACTGCGGGTCGGTCTTGCCGAACGGCGTGCGGTTGAAGTACTCGAGGACCATGCTCCAGCGCCCCGCCGTCGAGAGCCCGGCGAAGATGCCGAGGACCACGGGGATGCCGATCATCACGGCGCGCCGCAGGGGCTCGATGACCTGCTGGTAGCGGTCGAGCTGCGAGTTGAGCTTCGCGTAGACCGGCCGGAACCGGAACGCGAGCGCGATGCTCACGAAGACCGGGACCGCCATGCCGAGGAAGCCCGCCAGGAACATCAGCGTCCCGGCGATCCACCGGGTCGTGAGGACCTGCTGGAACCCGAGCTGCGCGAACCACGCGTAGTCGGTGTACAGGCTGGCGAAGATGAAGAAGGCGATCACCAGTGCGGCCAGCACGATGATCGTGACCACGATGGGGACCCGCGGCGAACGCCGCCCCGAGGTGGACGAGGTTGTCGTCACTTGATGTGCTCCAGACGTGTCGGACCGGCGGGCCCGGCTCGCGGCGGGCCGTCAGTGACACTGATCCTATGGGACCCGACCGGACGTGAACCTGTACGGGGACTCAGGACCGGGTCAGGAACCGCAGCGGGCGAGCTTCGCGGTGCTCCCGCCGTCGGCGATCGTCTGCAGGTCGGTGACGGCCTGGTCGAGCGTGGAGACGCTGTAGACGTCGAGTCCGTCCGGCACGTGCCCGACGACCTCGTCGCAGTTGTCCGCGGGGGCGAGGAACACCGTGGCACCCGCGTCCGCCGCCCCGTAGAGCTTCTGGCGGATCCCACCGATGGGCCCGACCTCGCCGTCTGCCGTGATCGTGCCGGTGCCCGCGACGTGCTTGCCGCCGTTGAGCTTGCCCGGCGTGATCTCGTCGATGATCCCGAGCGCGAACATCATGCCGGCGGACGGACCGCCGACGTCCTGAAGCCGGATCGACACCTTGAAGGGGAACTCGTAGCGCTCGGTGACACCGACCCCGAGCAGCGCCGTGCCCTGCTCACTGCGCGGCGTCACCCTGACGTCCTCGGTCGCGCCGTCCCGTTCGACGGTGACGGTCGCGGGGCGCGAGGTGCCGTGCTTCGCAACGAGCTCGCGGAGGCTCGAGGCGTCGGCGTTGGTCGTGAGCGACCTGCCGTCGAACGCCGTGATGACGTCGCCCTTCTCGATCGCGCCGTCGGCCGCCGAGCCCTCCTGCACGGCGCTGACCTCGAGTGCCGTCGGCAGGTCGTTCCCCTGTTGGATGAGCGCGGCGGCGACGGCCGACTGCTGCGATGCCTGCATGTCGGCGGAGTCCCGCTCGTTCACCTGCTCGGTCGTGGTGCCGCTCGGGTAGATCGCCTCGACCGGGATGACCGCCTGTGACCTGGTGAAGATCGCGCGGATGACGCTGGTCCAGGACGGACGGTTCGTGGCGTCGCCCTGGATCCCGACGGTGAGCATGTCGAGGGCACCGGCCGTCGGGTACGTCTCGTGGCCGGACACCTGGATGAGCTTGACGTCCTTCGCGTCCTTGCCCGTCCCCTGCTTCTGCGTGCCGATGGTGTTGTAGACCGGCCCGGGGACCTCGATGAGGTACGGGCTGGGCAGCAGGCTCGCCAACAGGCCCAGGACGACCGCGCCGATCAGGAACGCCCACCCGACGGTCCGGGCACGCGAGCGACGACGGGGCGCGGGGGCGAAGAGGGTCACGCGGGGTCCTTCCGAGGTGGGCACCCGCGCCTGGCGGCAGGGTGGTCGCCCACGTCTCGCGACGGGGCTGTTCGCCCTGGGCGCAGCGCTTCGGGCGTTCCCACGGGGGCATCCCAGGTGCGGCCCCGTGAGCAGCGATTAGCGTAGTCGGCATGCCTGATGAACCACAGCCGGGGCCGGACGACGACTTCCAGGAGATGCTGCGCAAGCTGCTCTCGGGCGAGGGCCAGATCGACCCGTCGCAGCTCGCCGGTGCCGCCGGCCTGCCGAACGACCCGGCCTCCGTGGCGAACCTGATGAGCCAGCTCCAGCGCGCCGCCCAGTCCGGCGGTGACGGCATCGACTTCTCGGCCACCGCCGAACGCGCCACCGCGATCGCTCGCGACGGCGGCCACCCCGTCGACCCGGCCACCTCGCAGGCGGCCGACCAGGCGTTCCAGGTCGCCGCACTGTGGCTCGACGAAGTCACGACGGTCGCCGAACTGACCGCGACCCCGAGTCTCTACACGCGTGAGCAGTGGGCCAAGGCGACCGTCCCGGTGTGGACGCAGATCGCCGAGCCGGTGGCCTTCAGCATCGCCGATGCCCTGACCGAGGCGATCGACCAGCGCGCTCCCGAGCAGCTCAAGGCGATGCTCGGCGACGTCTCGAAGGCGATGCGCGGCATCGGCGGGGCGTTGTTCGCGATCCAGCTCGGTCAGGTCGTCGGGCAGCTCTCGAAGGAGGTCGTGTCCGGCGGCGACGTCGGCGTGCCGCTCCTCGATGAGCAGGTCGCAGCGCTCCTGCCCCAGAACGTCGCCGAGTTCGCCGAGGGCCTCGACGTCTCCGAGGACGAGGTCCGCATCTACCTCGCGGTCCGCGAACTCGCGCACGCCCGGCTCTTCCGGTCGGCACGGTGGCTCCGGCTGCACATCATCTCGTCGATCACGGACTACGCACGGGGCATCCACATCCCCTTCGACCGCGTCGAGGAACTCGCGGCCGACATCGACCCGACCAACCAGGAGCAGCTGCGCGACGCACTCGCGTCGGGTGCCCTCATCCCGCCGCGCACCGCCGAGCAGGACGCCGCCCTCGCCCGGCTCGAGACGATGCTCGCGCTGGTCGAGGGCTGGGTGGACACGGTCACCGCTGCTGCCACCGTCCGTCTCCCCAAGGCCGGGGCGATCGCCGAGATGGTGCGCCGTCGCCGTGCCGCGGGTGGCCCCGCCGAGTCGGCGTTCGCCACACTCGTCGGCCTCGAGCTGCGGCCGCGCCGTCTGCGTGAGGCCGCGGCGATGTGGCAGCGGGTGACCGACGAGCTCGGTGCCGAGCAGCGCGACGCCCTCTGGTCGCACTTCGACCTCGTGCCGACCTCGGACGACGTCGACGCACCCGACGCCCTCGTCGCACGGCTGCGGAACCCGTCCCAGACCGACGAGGACGACGCGTTCGACAAGGCCCTCGAGGACCTGCTGAACGACTCGACCGGCGCGCGCCCGCACGAGGACGAGTCCGGCCGCGTGGCCGACGACCCCGAGGGCGGAGCGGGCGACGAGCCCGGGAACGACACGGGCGACCAGCCCCGCTGAGTTCTCCACAGATCCCTCTTGTGACCCCACGCGTGCCGCGCACTCCGGCACCGTGGGGTCATGGGCATCCGCATCGATCCGACGCTCGAGTTCGTCTGGCGTGACCCCGCCACGGTCCAGCTCGGGGTCGACCCCCCGCGCGCGGTCGTCGCGGTGCCCACCACGGGGGAAGAACGGTTCCTCAACGGCCTCCGACGAGAGGCCGGGCACGACGTGCTGTCCGGCCTCGCGGCCGCGTCGGGGTGCTCTCCGGAACGTGCTGCCGGGGTGCTCGGTGCCGCGTCGCCCGCGGTGGTCGAGGTCCTGCCCGAGCCGCTCGAACGCGTCGAGGTGCACGGCGCCGGTGTCCTCGCCGACACCGTGGCGACGTTCCTGTCCGGCGAGGGCGTGACGGTCAGCCGCACCACCGCGCCCGCCGGGGGGCCGATCGTGCTGCCCGAGCCCGAACCACGCCTCGCCGTGGTGGTGGCCGACCACGTCGTCGACCCGGCGCTCCGCGCCGCGTGGACCCGCCGGGGTGTGCCGCACCTGGCGGTCGTCGTCGGGGACGGACGCATCCGTCTCGGTCCGTTCGTCGTGCCGGGAGCCGGGCCGTGCCTCCAGTGCGCTGAGTACGCACGCGTCGACGACGATCCGGCCTGGCCGGCGATCGCCGCCCAGGTGTGGGGCCGGCACCCGGCACCGCTCTCACCGTGGCGGGCAGCGGCGGTGGCAGCCGCCACGACACGGATGCTGCTGGAACGGCTCCCGCTCCGGACGCAACGGGCCGAGCCCGACCAGCTCGTCTTCGAGCGCGACGACCTGACGGTCAGCCGTTCGCCGGTCCGACCCCATCCGCGGTGCGCGTGCCGAGCGCTGCCAGGAACCGACTCGGAGCCCGGGCTCCCCCACGCGTGGAGCCCTGTTGCGACCACGTGATCGTGACGGATCGGCGGGCTCGGGTCAGCCCGACGTAGAACAGGCGTCGCTCCTCGTCCACCTCGGTGTCGGTCGACGCGTGCGAGATCGGCAGGAGACCCTCGGCGGCGCCGGCGATGACCACGTGCGGCCACTCCAGACCCTTCGACGAGTGCAGCGTCGCGAGCGTCACGGCGTCGATCTCGGGCTCGTGGTGCGTCGCCGCACGGTCCACCAGGTCCTGGGTGAACTGCTGCATCGTCGTGCCGGCGGGGGCGTCCTCGGCCAGACCCATGATCGCCTGCAGCGCTTCCCACTGCTCGCGCACTGCGCCGGTGCCCTCCGGCGGCGTCTCCGTCCAGCCGCTGACCTGCAGCACCAGCCGGACCCGTCGGGTCAGCTCGTCGTCGGTCTGCCGGATCGCCTCGCCGCGCATGTGGTGGACGGCGAGCTTGACCTCAGGGCGGTTGAAGAAGCGGGTGCCTCCCTGCACGCGGTACGGGATGCCGTTCCGGCCGAGCGCGGACTCGAGCGCTGCGGACTGCGCCCCGACGCGGAAGAGCACGGCGCATTCCCCGTAGGACGCTCCGGCCCCGACGAGCTCGGCGATGCGGCGGGCGATGGTCTGCGCCTCGTCGCCGTCGTGGGCACAGGCCAGCACGACCGGTTCCGGGCCCGGTTCCTGGCTCTGGGCCACCAGGTCGAGTGCCCCGGGCTGGCCGCGCATCAGTGTGTTCGCCGCGGACACGACCTCGCGGGTGGAGCGGTAGTTCCGCTCGAGGCGCAGGACCGACCCGCGGGGGAACTCCGACCCGAACCCGAGCAGGTAGTCGCTCGAGGCGCCGGCGAACGAGTAGATGGTCTGACTTGCGTCGCCGACGACGCACAGGTCGTCACGCCCGCCCAGCCAGGCCCGCAGCAGGTCGTGCTGCACCGGCGAGACGTCCTGGTACTCGTCGACCACGAAGAACCGGTACTGCTGCCGCACGTACGACGCCACGCGGGGCTCGGACTCGACCATGCCGAGGGTCGCCAGCAGGACGTCCTCGAAGTCGAGCTGCCGCCGGTCGTCCTTCAGCCGCTCGTACGCCTTCATCAGGTCGATGACTCGGCGCGGTGTGGTGTCCCGCGGCATCACCCGGTCCGCGGCGGCGGCCTCGTACTCGTCGAGCGAGAGCATCTGCACCTTGCGCCACTCGACCTCGGCGGCCAGGTCGCGGAGCACCGGGGTGTCGACGTGCATGCCGACGGTGTCCGCGGCGTGGGCGATCATCCGACCCTTGGACTCGACGATCTTGGGGGCGTGCCCGCCGACGGTGTCCGGCCAGAAGTAGCTGAGCTGCGCCATCGCGGCGGCGTGGAAGGTGCGCGCCTGGACCGTCCCGGCCCCGAGGGCCCGCAGGCGCGACCGCAGTTCGCCGGCGGCACGGGTCGTGAAGGTCAGCGCGAGGACGTGGTTCGGGGCGTAGGTCCCGGTGGCGACCCCGTAGGCGATCCGGTGCGTGATCGCGCGGGTCTTGCCCGTCCCGGCACCGGCCAGCACCGCGACGGGACCGAGCAGGGTGCGGGCGACCGTCCGCTGCTCGGCGTCGAGCGCGGCGAGCAGTTCGTCGGGCGACGGCGGCCGGGGCTCGACTGCCCCTGCGCCCGTTGCGCCGCGCGGACCGGTGACGCTCACGGCAGGTCCAGCGGCCCGCCGTACCACTCCTCGATGATGGCGCGGGCGATCGAGGTGCGTCCCGGCAGCAGCAGGGTGTCGCCGGCGCGCTCGCGGATCTCGTCGCGCGAGAACCACCGGACGTCCAGGATCTCCACGCCGTCGGGGCGTGCGGTCGTCGGGTCACCGCCGGCTGCACGAGCACGGAAGCCCACCATCAGCGACGCGGGGAACGGCCACGGCTGCGAACCGAGGTACTCGGGCTCCTCGACGCGGACGCCGGACTCCTCCCAGACCTCGCGGCGGACGGCGTCCTCGAGCGACTCCCCCGGCTCGACGAACCCGGCCAGCAGCGAGTACCGGTCGGCGTCCCACGCGGCGTTGGAACCGAGCAGGATCCGGTCGTCGGCGTCGACGACCCCGACGATGATCGCCGCGTCCGTGCGCGGGAAGAGGTCGTGCCCCTCGGGGTCGCGGCGGACCCATCCGCCGCTCACGACGGCCGTGGGTGACCCGGTGCGCGGCGAGAAGCCGTGCACGGCGTGCCAGTTGGCCATCGCCACGGCTTCGACCGCCAGGCCCTGGTCGCGGGGCGAGAGCTCGGTGCCGAACATCCGGAGGCTCTGCCAGGCGGCGTCGTCGGGTTCGATGGCGGTGGCCGTCGCACTGTCGATCAGGGCGGCGACGAAGCGGGTACCCGCCGGGGCGTCGGCTGCGTCCGACACCGCACGGCCCAGGTACAGGGTCACGGTGTCGACCGGGATCTCCGACGCGGCCACGAAGCGCAGGGTGCCGTCGGCGTTCCGGAGCATCTCAGCACCACGCACCGGTAGGTACCGGGTGTGCTCGTCCTCGCGCAGGACACGCTCGACGTCGTCGGTCGTGCGGAACTCGGCGTCGCGGTCGAGTTCGTTGCGGGAGAGCGGGAGCCGGGCGGCGAACTCGACGGTCACGGCGGGAGAGCTCCTCGGATCGGGTGCGGACGTGCAGGAGACGTGCGGTGGGCGTACGGGCCGCCGAACAGCGTGGCGTGCAGCCGTGCACGCGTCACGCGCCTACCCTGAGGGGCATGGCGGGATCCCAGTTCACTCTAGCCGCGTTGGCGACGACGGCCGTTCCAGGTCTCCTCGTCACGGGCACGCGCACGCTCGGCTCGGCCGCGGCCGGCGACTACGAGTCGGCGCTCCTCCGCGACGCCGACGGCACCGAGATCGTCATCCGCCGCCCCCGGAACCAGCGCGCCGAGGCCCGGCAGTCAGCCGACCTCGTCGCCATCCGTGCACTGAGCGCCGGCATCCGCACGCGGCTGCCGTTCGGCGTCGCCGAGTACCGCGGCCAGGCACCGATCGGGTCGACGCGCGCCATCGTCACGACCCGATTGGCCGGGACCCACCCGACCCTCGCGTCGCTCGTCGAGCGCCCCGACCTCGCCACCAGTGTCGGCCGTGCCGTCGCCTCGATCCACCAGCTGCCGACGAGCTTCGTCTCCGACGCCGGGCTGCCCTCGCTCACGCCGTTCGAGGTGCTCCGGTCAGCAGTCTCGGTGATGGACCGCGCCGTGGCGACCAAGCTCGTCCCCGCCGCGCTCGTCGAACGCTGGGAGGGTGCCGCTCGGGACCAGCAGCTCTGGCAGTTCACACCGACCGTCGTGCACGGCTCGCTCGGCACCGGCGCCCTGCTCGCCGACGGCGATGCGGTGACGGGGGTCCTCGACTGGGGCGAGCTGCGGCTCGGCGACCCGGCGAAGGACCTCGCATGGGTGCTCGCCGGCCGCCGCGACGCCTTCGACACCGTCCTCAGCGCCTACGAGGCGAACGGCGGCGGACGCGACCGCCAGCTCGCTCAGCGTGCGCGCGTGCACCACGAGCTCGAGACGGCGCACTGGCTGCTGCACGGCGTGCAGGCGAAGAGCACCGAGGTCGTCGACGATGCCGTCTCGATGATGCACCGCCTGGTCGACGCGGTGCACGCCCCGAGTGCGGAACCGCTGCAGTCCGTGTCACCCGAGACGATGGAGATCGGCGAGGTGGAGCAGCTGTTGTCCTCCACCGAACGCCGCCACGGCTGACGCCGCCTCGTTCCGCACCATTTCGTTCCACACTTCTCGTCAACACCGTCTCGTTCCACACCGCCCCACGGTGGTCACGACTCCCCGCTCAGTTCCGCCGAGCGGTCACGACCTGTCGGTCGCAGCGCGGCCAACCGACGGTCTGTGACCACTCGCTGTGCGTCCTGCGGGTGTCGTGACCGGTCCTGGCCGCCGCCCGGGCACCTGACACGACCGCCTGGAGGCCCGGTGCCGGCCCGGCGGACCGGCACCGGGCCGCCAGGGCGGAGCACGACACGGGCACGGCGCGACACCGCGGCGCGGCTCGACACGGGCGCGGCGCGACACTGACGCGGCTCGACACGGGCTCAGCGCGACAGGGCGCAGGGCGACGATCGCGACGCGCCTCGCGCGCAGCGCGACACAGGCGGAGCACGACAGGAGCGCGACGCGCCTTCCGCGGGACGTCAGCTGCCGATGGCCTCGGACCACGCACGCTCGAGTCCGGCGCGGTCGAGCAGCTCGGTCGGACGGACCTCGAGGTCGTCGGCGACGAAGTAGAACACCGCGTCGACCTGGTCGAGCGGCCGCCCGGTGAACTCGGCGTAGGCGACGCGGTACAGCGCGAGCTGCAGCGTGCGTCGGGCCAGGTCGTCCGCACCGGACGGTGCCTTGCCCGTCTTCCAGTCCACCACCTCGGCACGCCCGTCGATCTCGTACACGGCGTCGAGCTTGCAGACGACGCTGTGCCCGAGGAACGGGATGTGGATCTCGCGCTCGACCTCGATCGGCGTCAGCCCGGCCCAGCGGGAGCGGGCGAACGTCGCCTGGAAGTCCGCCAGTCGACGGGCGTCGTCGTCGGTGACCACGGCGTCCGGCGACGCATCGGCGAGGTCGTCGGCATCGAGGTCGAGCTCCCCGTCCCACACGTCGAGGGTCTCGAGCGCGCCACCGCTCCGCGCACGCTGCTCCACCCACTGGTGGAAGAGCGTGCCGAGCCGGGTCGCGCGGTACGGTCGCTCCGGCATCGGCCGGCGGAGCCGCTCGGCGACGGAGTCGGGTTCGGTCAGGTAGTCCTTGAAGCCCGACGCCGGCACCCGGTGCGGGACGGCGACCGCGTGCTTCGCGTTCCGGGTGGCGTGCCGCTCGGCGAGCAGCAGGTCGATGTCGGCGGCGAAGCGCCCCGCAGCGCCGGGGTTCGCGTTCCGCACCCGCTCCGCGGCGGCCAGGACCCGCGGCGCACGCTGCCCGAACGGCACGTGCGGCCAGGTCTGGGTCGCGCCGCTCTCCCCCATCGGGTTCTCGTCGTGCACCGTCGTCTCCGGGATCGCCGCACCGTCGATGACGCCTGCGTCCACCAGGTCGCGCAGGTAACGGCTCGGCTCGGTGGGTCGGACCCCGCCGGCCCAGAACGAGCCGGACACCAGCAGGTCGTGCTTGGCACGGGTCAGGGCGACGTAGGTGAGCCGGCGTTCCTCGTCCTCGTTGCGGGCCTTCACCTGTTCCTTGAAGGCGTCGATCGCAGTGGTGACGTCCTTCTGGGTCTCCTGCCCGCGCCAGGCGAGTCGTGGCAGCTCGGCGGCGTCCCCGCGGAACTCGTACGGCAGCCGGCCGAACCCCAGCCAGCCGGACGAGCCCTCCTGCGGGCGTGCCGGCAGGCCGCCCTCGACCATCCGGGGCACCGCGACGGCATCCCACTCCAGTCCCTTGGACCCGTGGATCGTCAGGATCTGCACGGTACCGGCCTCGGGCTCCTCGGAACGCGGGCCCATGTCGTCACGCCGGGCTGCGGCGTCGATCCACCCGAGGAACGAACCGAGGTCGGCGCGGTCGTCGGTCGAGACGAAGCTGGCGAGTTCGTCGATGAAGGCGTCGAGGTAGGCGCCGCTCCCCTGTTCGTGGGCGGCGACCTCGATGTCGAGCCGCATCTCCTGCACGACGAGCGTCACGAAGTCGACCAGGTCGCTCCCCGCGCGTGACCGGAGCATCGCGAGCTGGCCGCCGAGCGCACGCATCCGGCTGCGACCCGCGGCGGTGATGCCCTCGAGCGCGCCGTGCTCGTCGGGCGCGGTCGCCACGAAGTCGAGCGCATCGACGATCGACCCGTGCTCCCCGGCGGCAACGGAGGCCCGGAACGCCGCGGTCAGGTCGTCATCGAGCCGCTGCTGGGTGTGGTCGCGCTGGAACAGCCACCGGGCGAGCTGGTGCAGGGCGACGATGTCCGCCGCACCGACCCGCCACCGTGCACCCGCGAGCAGCCGGATCAGGTCGTTGCCGGCCGCCGGGTCGTGCAGCACCCGCAGGCACGCCACCAGGTCGACGATCTCCGGGCGCTGGAGCAGTCCGCCGGTGCCGAGCACGTGGTACGGCACCCCGCGGGCACCGAGCGCCGCCGTGAACGCCGCGAGGTCCTTCCGCGCGCGCAGCAGCAGCGCCATCGAGCCCGTCGGGTCCTGACGGCGGTGGTCCTGGAACCACGCCGCGACCTCGTCGGCCTCTTCCGGCAGGGTCTCGGGGAACACCACCCGTACGGTGCCGGCGTCCGCGCCCGGCCGGGGCGAGAGCCGTTCGACGTCGACCTCGGACGCCTCGGACAGCGGTGCCACGATCGCGTTCGCCCCCGCGAGCACGTCCACCGGGTTCCGCCAGCTGGTCGACAGCGCGAAGGTCACGGGTTCGGCCACGCCGGGTTCGTCGCCGCCGAAGTCGTGCGGGAACCGGGCGAGGTTCGCGGCACTCGCACCGCGGAACCCGTAGATCGACTGGTGCGGGTCGCCGACCGCCATCACCGAGTGCCCGCGGAACAGCCGGGCGAGGAACCGGGTCTGCACCACCGAGGTGTCCTGGTACTCGTCGAGGAGCACCACCCCGTACCGGCTCCGCAGGTCCGTGACGACGCGTGGGGCCGACTCGGCCGCGGCGAGCGCGAGGGCGATCTGGTCGGAGAACTCCACGAATCCGCGGTCGACCTTCTGCCGCCGGAACTCGGCGACCAGGTCGGCCAGGGGTTCGAGGGCGCCGATCGCGGCGACCGCGTCGGTGATCGCCTTGTACGGCTTGCCGCGGTTGCCGGGGAGTTCGAGCAGCTCCGAGAACTCGATCGCGAACCGGCGGAGGTCCTCCGGCTCGACGAGGTGTTCGGAGGTGGCACCGGCGAGCGCCACCACGGCTGCGGTCAGGGTGTCGACGTCGCGGTCGAGTCCCGCGAGCCGGTCGTCGCGGGCGGCCACCACGACCCGACGGGCGAGCTGCCAGGCCGAGGGTTCGGTCAGCACCTGGGACTCGCCGTCACGCCCGACGAGCAGGGCGTTCTCGCGGAAGACCGCGTTGGCGAAGGCGTTGTACGTCGAGACGGTGGGCGCTTCGAAGGCGTCCCCGGGAGTGATCAGTCCGACGTCCTCGAGCGCGCGGATGCGGTCGTTGATGCGGACGGAGAGTTCGCCGGCGGCCTTGCGGGTGAAGGTCAGCCCGAGGACCTCGTCGGGTCGGACGAGTCCGTTGGCCAGCAGCCAGACGACGCGCGAGGCCATCGTCTCGGTCTTCCCGCTGCCGGCACCGGCGACGACCAGCGCCGGCACGAGCGGCGACTCGATGACGGCACGCTGCTGGGCGGTGGGACGGGGGCGACCGAGGGCGTCGGCGATGGCGTCGGCGCCGTGCCGGATGACGGGCGGAGCAGCAGCCGTGTCGGCCGCAGTAGCCGTGCCGGTCGTGTCGGTCGTGTCCGCGGTGTCGCTCACCAGGTCACCTCCGCCACCACGTGGATCCGGCACTCGACCCCGGTCCGGGCCTTCTCGCAGTGGTCGTCCACGTTCGCCACGAACGTCCGGCCGGCCATGCCCCGTGCCACCCCGTGCAACCGCTCGCGGTAGGCCTCCCGTGCCTCGGTGTCGAAAGCGTGCTGCGTCCGCTCGGAGTACGCCTGTCCGCCGCGGGGGTTCTGGACGAACACCAGCCGGGCGTCCGTCATCGGAGACCCCGCCGGCACGCCCTCGACCGCGCCGTCCTCGACCGCGAGTTGGTAGGCGCCGAGCTGCGGGTGTTCCGGCATGTCGTTCTTCTCGCTGGGCATCGAACGGCCCGTCTTCAGGTCGACGACGCTGACACGGCCCTCGGGGTCGACCTCGATGCGGTCGATGCTCCCCCGGATGCGGGCGGGGCCGGTCACGAGCGCGAACGAGGTCTCGGCGCCGAGCAGTCGACGGCCGGCACTGGCGAAGGTGCGGAGGTAGTCGCTCAGCCCCTCGATCATCCGCCGGGTCCGGGCGCGTTCGCGGTCGGCGACCCAGGGCGACTCGAAGGTGAGCTCGTCCCACCGCGCCTCGACCCGCTCCCACAGCGACTCGACGTCGATCTCGGTGGCGTGCTCCATCGCTTCGTGCACGATCGTGCCGATGCCCATCGCCGGGCTCGGGGCACCGCCGCCGAAGGTCTGCGCGAACCAGTGCACCGGGCACTCCTCGAAGGTGCCGATGCGCGACGGCGACACCGACACGGCCGGAGCGACGGGCTCGCCGCCCTCGACCTCGGGCGCGGGCTCGGCGTCGAGGTCGACCAGGGGGTCGTCCGTGGTCGGTTCGGCGAGCCCGTACCACTCGTCCGGAGCCGCACCGGGCACCTCGGCCTCGGCCAGGCGGGCCAGCGCGGACGCGGCCTCGTGATCGCCCGAGCCCACCACCCGGCGGCGCAGCGACCCGGCGAGCCCACGCAGGGACAGCGGGTGGACGGTCGGCTGACGGTCCGGCGGCACCGGGACGAGTCGGACGAAGGGTGACGGCGACTCGTCGTCGTTCGCGACCGTGCCGATGACGACCTGGGTGGTGGCGCGCGAGACGGCCCGGGCGAACAGCCGGAGTTCGTCGGCGACCACGGCGGCACGGTCGTCGATGGGCGAACGCTCGACTCCGGCAGCAGCGCGGACCAGTCCGTCCGGGTCGAGCAGACTGCCGCGCACCCGGGTGTTGGGCCAGACGCCGTCCTGCAGACCGAGCACCACGACCACGTCGCACTCGAGTCCGATCGTCGCCGACGGCGTCAGCACCCGCACCCGGCCGGCGGTCCGGTCGGGGCCGATCGAGTCCTCTGGCAGGTCGGCGCCGAGCAGGTCGTCGACGAAGACCCGCGCAGGGGCGTCCGGCGTGCGCTCGACGAAGCGCTTGGCGGCGGTGAACAGGCCGACGACGGCGTCCAGGTGCCGGTCGGCTTCCCCGGCGCCGACCCCACCGGCGGCGGACTGGGCACCCCACGACTTCGCGAGACCGCTGCGTTCCCAGAGGCCCCAGAGGATCTCCTCGATGCTCGATCCCGCCTGGGCGTCGGCACGCGCCTGCACCAGGCTCCGGGCCAGCCGGGTCGCTCGTCGCGCGAACCCGGCGTCCACCGTCGCCAGGCGCTCCGGTGCGCCCAGGGCATCGACCAGCAGTTCGTCGGCGGTGCGGCTGCCGTCGCCCGCGAGCTCCTCGCGCCGCAGGGCGAGCCGGAGCCGACGCATCGCCAGGGTGTCCAGGCCACCGAGGGGCCCCGTGGCGAACGCGGTGGCCAGGGCGGCGTCGAGCGGCAGGACGTCGAGCGCCACCGCAGCCGCGTCCAGCAGCGCCCGCGCCGCGGAGTCGTCGCGCGGACGGACGGGCGCGGCACCGGCGGTCGCCGGGACCTCGGCCACGGAGAGTGCCCGGACGAGTTCGGGGATGGCAGCACCGCTGCGGGTGACCACGGCCATCCGGTGCCACGGCAGACCGTCGAGCAGGCGGTGTTCGCGCAGTCGACGGGCAATCGCCACGACGAGCGCGGACCGACTGGCGGCCTCGAGGTGCACGACGGCGTCGGACCGAGCATCCTGGTCGCCCGCCGACGCGCTGCGCTGACGGCCGGCCGCCGCGGTGCCGATGCGACCCGTGACGCCGGTGACCAGGGCGCGGATCGGGGCGGGGTGCCGGTGCACCGCGCCGAGGAACAGTTCGTCGACACGGTCCACCCCGAGTCGCACGGCCAGTCGACCGAGCACGTCCGGTTCGGCGCCGCGGAACGCCGAGGCGGCGATGTCCGGGTCGCCGAAGGCCACCACCTGCACACCGGAGCGCGCGAGCGCCCCGAGCAGGGCGATCTCGCCCTCCACCAGTTCCTGTGTGTCGTCGACCACGACCAGGCGCAGGGCGGCGATGCCGGCGGGGAGCTCGTGCCGCAGCACCGCGGCGGTGGCGTACGCCACGAGTTCACCCGAGTCGAGCCCGGTCGGCCGGAACGCGGTGACCGATGCCCGGTAGTCGTCCACGAAGTCGCCGACGGCCCGCCACTCGGGCCGTCCGAGCTCGTCGCCGAGTTCCCGCATGTCGTCGGGCTCGACGCCGGCGGCCACCGCACGCATCATGACGTCGCGCAGGGCGGTGCGGAACCCGGCTCGCTCCCGGACCACGGAGGTGATCGGGTCGGGCCAGGCCGGTCCGGCGCCGTCGAGTTCGTGCCCGGCGAGCAGGTCGGCGATGATCCGGTCCTGCTCCCCACCGGTCAGCAGCGTCGGGGGTTCCTGCCCCTGCACCGACGCCGCGTGGGTGACGATCTGGAACGCCAGTGAGTTCACGGTGCGTGCGAGGGCACCCGGCACGACCCGGTCGACCGCCCGCGCGAGCCGGTCACGCAGCGCCGTTGCAGCCGTCCGCGCCGAGGTCAGGGCGAGGACCGTCGCGTGGCCGTCGGGCGTGATCGCGCCGGGTCGGGCCAGCCGATCGGCGACGAGCCGTGCGAGCGTGGTCGTCTTCCCGCTGCCCGGCGCACCGATCACCGCGGCGTGACGGCCGTCCGGCAGCGCGAGCACAGCGGCCTGCGAGGGGTCGTCGACCAGTGCGCGCGCGAACCCGGTGTCCTCGGGAGCGGGCATCAGCGTGGTCTGCGGCACGCTCGTACGGTACCCAGGACCGCCGACAGCACCGCTGCGGACGCGCGGGGCACCGGTCGTCCGCCGTCGAGTGCGCCCGCGGCGAACGCCCGATACCGCACGGGACCGCTCGGATACGCTGTGCTCGTGGACATCAAGATCGGCATCATCAACAGCCCCCGCGAGATCGCCTTCGAGACCGCCCAGACCGCGGACCAGGTCGAGAAGGCCGTGTCCGAGGCGCTCACCGCGCAGTCGACGCACCTGTCGCTGCAGGACGACAAGGGCCGTCGGTTCATCGTCCCCGTCTCGGCTCTGGCGTACGTCGAGGTCGGCGCGGAAGAGGCACGGCGCATCGGCTTCGTCGCCTGACGACGTGGAACTGCTCTTCGCCGTCCTCGGCGGCGTCATCATCGGCGCGGTCGCGCACGTGATCCTGCCGTGGCGGTCGAACCGCGGCGTGCTCGTCGGCCCCGCGGTCGGCGGCATCGCCGCAGCCGTCCTCTGGGAGGCGCTGACCTGGGCCGGGTGGCGGTACGACGGCACCTGGATCTGGGTCGTGGCCCTCGTGGGGTCCGGCGTGGTCGTCCTCGTCGTCGAGTGGCTCCTCGGCACGCAGCGCGACAAGCGCGACGCCGAGTACTACGAGCAGCTCAAGACGCGCGGCGCCTGACCCTCGAGCAATCCTGACCCTCGAGCAATCCTGACCCTCGAGCAATCCTGACGCTCGAGCAGCCTGACCGCTCAGGCCGTCAGACCGAGCGCGTCCATCCGTCGGGTGTGCGCGGCGATGAGTTCGGTCCAGACCGGCTCGAGCCGCTCCTGGTCCTCGCGGGCGTGCGACGCCAGCGCCGACCGGGCGACCAGCAGGGTGTCGCCCACCAGGCGCCGTCCCCACATCGCCAGGCGCGAACCGATCCGCGGGTCGTTCTCGATGTGGGCCGTCAGTTCTTCGACGACCGCTGCTTCCTCGCGCGCGTCGAACACCGAACGCAGCCGCTGCCGCACGTCCGTCGGCAGGGAGCGGAGCAGGTTGCCGAACAGGTCGTTCAGGATGCCGGCCGTCACGTAGCCGGTCAGCATCGACTCGTACCAGTCGGCACCGCTCGTCCGTTCGAGGAACAGGTCGATCGCCTCGCGGTGCGGGGCCATCAGCGCCGCCGGGTCTCCGCCGCTGCGTTCGATCTCGGCCACGATCGTTCGGTGCCGCTCGAGCGCCGTGGTCGCGAGGACCCCGGTGACCAGACGGCCGGAGAGCGTCGGTGCCGAAGCACCGGCTCGTCCCATCGTCTCGTAGACGGAGAGCTGCAGGTACGCGGCCTGCCCCAGGTAGACGTCGAGCTCCGGGGTGACGTCGTCGAGCGCGAGCCGCTTGACCTGCGCGGCTCCGCGCGGGTTCCGCGACGCGAGCCATGCTGCAGCGAGCTGCGCCGCGCGCTTCCGGTTCCACCACGAGACCACCCGACCAGCATAGAGGGCGAGTCCCGTGGCACCCGCCGGTCGCCCGCCCGGACGCCCCGACGCACCCCGGAGCGCCCCGGACCACGCGCCCGTCGGTAGACTGGCCGGGACTTCCACCAGAACTAAGGTGATTCTTTGACTTTCTCAGACCTCAACATCGACCAGGACATCGTCGATGCACTGGCCGGCAAGGGCATCATCGAGCCCTTCCCGATCCAGGAACAGACCATCCCGCTCGGCCTGACCGGCCAGGACATCATCGGCCAGGCCAAGACGGGTACCGGCAAGACGCTCGGCTTCGGCCTGCCGCTGATCCAGCGACTCGGTGCCGACCCGGCGCACGGCGTGAAGGCGCTCGTCGTCGTCCCGACCCGTGAACTCGCGGTCCAGGTCACCGAGGACCTCGAGCTCGCGGCCTCGAACCGCCCGACCACGGTCGTCTCGATCTACGGCGGCAAGGCCTACGAGGGCCAGGTGGAACAGCTCAAGGCCGGTGCCCAGATCGTCGTCGGCACGCCCGGGCGGCTCATCGACCTGCAGCGGCAGCGTCTGCTCGACCTCTCCCACGTGCAAGAGGTCGTGCTCGACGAGGCCGACCGGATGCTCGACCTCGGGTTCCTGTCGGACATCGAGCGCATCTTCCAGGCCGTCCCCGAGGTGCGTCACACGATGCTGTTCTCGGCGACGATGCCCGCGCCGATCGTCGCCCTCGCCCGCCGGTTCATGAGCCGTCCGGTGCACATCCGGGCGACCGACCCGGACGAGGGCCTCATGCAGGCCAACATCAAGCACCTCATCTACCGCGCGCACTCCCTGGACAAGGACGAGGTCATCGCCCGCATCCTCCAGGCCGAGGGTCGCGGCAAGACCGTGA
Source organism: Curtobacterium sp. MCBA15_005 (assembly GCF_001864855.1). Classification (NCBI taxonomy): domain Bacteria; kingdom Bacillati; phylum Actinomycetota; class Actinomycetes; order Micrococcales; family Microbacteriaceae; genus Curtobacterium; species Curtobacterium sp. MCBA15_005. The sequence goes on along the minus strand of NZ_MJGL01000023.1, from coordinate 10,654 downwards.
TCTTCACCCGCACCAAGCGTGCCGCGGCGAAGCTCGTCGAGGAGCTGAAGGACCGCGGGTTCAACGCCGCAGCGGTGCACGGCGACCTCAACCAGGAGCAGCGCGAGCGCGCGATGGCGGCGTTCAAGGCCGGCAAGCGTGACGTGCTCATCGCCACCGACGTCGCTGCCCGCGGCATCGACGTGGACGACGTCACGCACGTGATCAACCACACGATCCCGGACGACCCGGACACGTACCTGCACCGTGCCGGCCGCACGGGCCGCGCCGGCAAGACCGGCATCGCGGTCACGTTCGTCGACTGGGACGACCTGCACAAGTGGACGCTGATCGACAAGGCCCTCGAGTTCGGCATCCCCGAGCCCGTCGAGACCTACTCGTCGTCGCCCCACCTGTTCGAGGAACTCGACATCCCCAAGGGCACCAAGGGCCGCCTGCCCGGCTCGTCGTCGCACGCCGCCTCGGCCGGCGCTCCCGTCGAGAAGCGCAGCAGCGACCGCCCGGCCTCGGGTTCGCGTGACGCGTCGCGTTCGCGGTCGCGCAGCCGCACCCGGTCAGGAGGCTCGGAGCAGTCCGCCCCGCAGGCTCCGGCCACCGAGTCGGTCGCCCCCACCGCCGCGGCGGGCACCGAGGACGGCTCGGCCGTCGAAGGTGGTTCCACCACCGACGGCGCCGCGAAGCGTCGCCGTCGTCGCCGCCGTCGCGGAGCCGGCACCGGCGATGCCTCGGCGACCGCCTCGGCACCGCAGGGTACGTCGGACGGCGAGTAGCGCCTCCAGACCGAAGGGCCCGTCGCTGACGCGACGGGCCCTTCGTCGTCTCCACCCGGGGACCGGCGTCACGCGCGCAGCGACAGTTCACGCGGACGCCGACGCGTGGACTGTCGGCCAGGCCGAAGACTCAGTGGCCAGTCGTTCGGTCTGCGGTCAGGCCAGACGCGAACCGGGGCCGACGACCGGGGCGCTGCCGGTGGCCTCGGACACGATCGCGTCGAACGAGACGCGTGCGGTGCGGTGCTCCCCCAGCCGGTTCGGCTTGCCGGTGCCGTGGTAGTCGCTCGAACCGGTGACGAACAGGCCGTAGCGCGTCGCCCAGTCGAGCAGGGTGCGCTTGCCGTGTGCCAGGTTCTCGCGGTGGTCGACCTCGAGCCCGCCGAGCCCGGCGTCGACCAGGTCGCGGAGCATCGGCTCGTCGATGACGATCCCGCGCGAGGACGCCGCGGGGTGCGCGATGACGGGCACGCCGCCCGCCTGCCGGATGAGTTCGACGCCGCGCAGGGGCGACGGTGCCTCGTGGGGTTCGTAGTAGCCGGACGCCGGGTGCAGGATGCCGCGGAACGCCGCGGACCGGTCGGACTCGAGCCCGCGGGCGACCAGGGCGTCGGCGATGTGCGGACGGCCGATCGTGGCACCGGGGCTGGACTGGGCCAGGACGTCCGCCCAGGTGATCGGGTGGTCCTCGGCGATGCGGTCGACCATGCGGTGCGCGCGCGAGAGGCGGCCGTCGCGGATCCGGGTCGTCTCCTCGACCAGTCCGGGGTGCTCGGGGTCCACCAGGTAGCCGAGCACGTGCACGCTGCGGTAGCCGATCCGGGTGCTCAGCTCGAGGCCCGGCAGCAGGGTCAGGGGCAGCTCGTGCGACGCGGCCGTGGCGTCCGCCCACCCCGCGGTCGTGTCGTGGTCGGTCAGCGCGACGGCGTCGAGTCCGGCGGCCGCGGCCGCTCGGACGAGCTCCGCGGGACGCTCGGTGCCGTCGGAGACACTGGAGTGCGCGTGCAGGTCGATGAACGGGTCGGGCACGTGGCCAATGCTATCCACAGGTGAGCGGCCGCACAGGCCGGGTGTCCCCGGGCGGTGCGATGATGGACGCATGGCCGACACGACTCCCCGCGCGACGAGCAACCGATCCACGACCCCCGGGTCCTCGACCTTCAAGGACTTCATCGGGTCGCAGTGGGCCGAGCGCTCGGAAGCGCAGCCCGAGCCCCGCGAGCAGGCCGCGTTCGCCGCCGAGCGTCGCGCGCGCATCTCCGAGCTGCACCCGGGCCGCACGATCGTGGTGCCGGCCGGGCAGGCCAAGGTCCGCTCGAACGACTGCGACTACCCGTTCCGCCCGCACTCCACCTTCGCCCACCTGACCGGTTGGGGCACGGACACCGTCGTCGGGTCCGTGCTCGTGATGACGCCGAACGGCTCCGGGCACGACGCCACGCTGTACTTCCGTGCCACCGCAGGCCGCGACTCGGAAGAGTTCTACGCCAACCCCGAGATCGGGGAGTTCTGGGTCGGTCCGCGCCCCTCGCTCGACGCCGTCGCCGCCGACCTCGGGCTGGCCACCGCCGACCTCGGGGCGTTCACGGCCGTCGCCGATGGACTCGACGCGTCGGCGCTGCTCGTGCGTGAAGCCGACGACGACCTGACCCGTTCCCTCGACGCCCGAATCGGCGCGGCGATCGGTGGCGCGGACGAGACCGAGGGGTCGCCGGCCACCGACGACCTGCTCTCCCGTGACCTGTCCGAGCTGCGACTCGTCAAGGACGCGTACGAGGTCCGTGAGCTCCGCAAGGCCGTCGACGCCACGAAGCACGGGTTCGACGACGTCATCGGCGACTTCGACGCCGTGCTCGCGCACCCGCGCGGTGAGCGCATCGTCGAGGGCACGTTCAACCGCCGGGCGCGCGCGGACGGCAACACCGTGGGCTACGACACCATCGCCGCCTCCGGCCACCACGCCTGCATCCTGCACTGGACCCGCAACGACGGCGCCGTGCAGCCGGGCGACCTCATCCTCATCGACGCCGGGGTCGAGGTCGACTCGTTCTACACCGCCGACATCACCCGCACGCTCCCGGTGAGCGGCACGTTCTCGCCCGTGCAGCGCATGGTCTACGAAGCCGTGCTCGAAGCCGCCGACGCCGCGTTCGCGATCGTCAAGCCGGGCATCACGTTCCGCCAGGTGCACGCCACCGCGATGGAGGTCATCGCGCGCAAGACCGCCGAGTGGGGCTTCCTGCCGGTCTCGGCCGCCGAGTCGCTCGAGCCGGACAACCAGTTCCACCGCCGCTACATGGTGCACGGCACGAGCCACCACCTCGGGCTCGACGTGCACGACTGCGCGAAGGCCCGCCGCGAGATGTACCTCGACGGCACCGTGCAGGCCGGCATGGTCTTCACGATCGAGCCCGGGCTGTACTTCCAGCAGGACGACCTGACCGTACCGGAGGAGTTCCGTGGCATCGGTGTCCGCATCGAGGACGACATCCTGGTGACCGAGGACGGCGCCGAGAACCTGTCCGTCGGCATCCCCCGGACCCCCTCGGAAGTGGAGGGGTGGATCGCCCGTTCGGGCCGCTAGCCTGATCGGGTGACCATGCCCGATGCCTCCCCGAACACCTTCGCGATCGAGGTCGAGCACTTCGACTCCCCCGACGCCCAGCGACTCCGTGCCGCCCAGCGACTGGAGATCGACCGGGCGCACGGCGGCGACACCGAGCCGGGTGAGAAGCCGACCGCCGAGTCGATCGCGGTGTTCTTCGTCGCGCGGGACGAGTCCGGTACTCCCCTGGGCTGCGGGGGCCTGCGCATCGTCGACGACGGCATCGCGGAGATCAAGCGGATGTACGTCCGACCGGAGTCTCGCGGGTCCGGCGTCGCGGCTGCGTTGCTGCGACGGCTGGAAGAGGCCGCGCTCGACCTCGGGTCCCCGGCGCTCGTCCTCGAGACGGGCACAGCGCAGCAGCGTGCCGTCGGCTTCTACCAGCGCGAGGGGTTCCGGCGGATCGCGAACTTCGGGCCCTACGTCGGGGCGCCCCTGTCGGTCTGCTACTCGAAGGTCCTCTAGCCGGACCGAGCATGCCCGGCGAGACCGGGCGATGCCGTGCCGCGCCATGCCGTCCGGTGTGGTGCCGTCCGGTGTGGTGCCGGGCGACGCCGTGCCGCGCGTGCCGGGCGACGCCGAGCCACGCGTGCCGAGCGATGCCGCACGGCGCCGTGCCGTGCCGCCGCGCCCGGGTCCGCACGGCTCCCGGTCACGACGTGCCGTCTGCCCGAGGCCGAGCGGTCACGAACCGTCGTCGGGGCCGACGCCGAACGACGATCTCTGACCGCTCGACGCCGTGCCCACGGGGTGTTGCGACCACCCGGACCGCCCGCACCGCCCGCACCGCCCGGACTCCGCCGCTGCGGTCGCCCGAAGCGCCGCGCGCGGTGCTCGGCGGCGACACTTCGTGCCACCTAGCCGGACGTGAGCCGCGTGTCGAACAACCCGACGCTCGCGACTAGCGGCGGTCGCTGTCCCCGTCGCCGTCGCGCTGGGCGTCCGGCGAGGACGAGGGCTCCGGCGGCGTGGCACCGACGACTCGCTCGCCGTAGCGCGGCGGCTCCTCGGGTCGACGCTCCGGCACCGGCGGGGCCGCGGGGGCGGCGGCCGTTTCGGGGGTCTCCCCGTACCGGGGTCCGTCGTTCGTGCCGTAGCGCGGCGGGCCCGAAGGCGCACCCGTTTGCGCGCCGGGGGCCGACGTGCCGGGGTGTTGCGGGCCTCCCGGCTGCTGGTGCGGCGTGGCGTGCCCGCCGTACGGCGACTGCTGCTGCGGCGGGACCCCACCGGGGCCCGGACGCCACTGCTGCTGCTGCTGCTGCTGCTGGGGAGCGTCGTTCCAGTGCGTGGACGGGGTCGCCCCGTGCTCGCCGAGGATCCGCTGCGCCTGCCCGGTCAGCTGCGGGTTGACGACGATCTGGTAGTTCGTGGCGAGCACCTGGTGCACGCTCGTGAAGTCACGCTGCCGCTTCGTGATCGCGAACGAGACGATGCCGTAGAGCATGCCGAACGCGGCACCGATGATCGCGGCCGCCAGGATCAGGCCGCCGGCGCTCGGTGAGAAGAGCGTGAGCACGATGCCGAAGAAGATGCCGAGCCACAGACCGGACAGGGCTCCGGCGATGGCGGCACGGCCGTAGGTCATCTTGCCGGTGACCCGTTCGACCGTCTTCAGGTCGTTGCCGACGATCGAGAGCTGGTTGACGGGGAAGTCGGCCTCGGCCAGCTTCGCCACCACGCGCTGCGCGTCGGGGTAGCTGTCGTACGTTCCCAGGACGTCGCCCTTGGGCAGCGTCGGGAACGCCTGGGCGGTCCTGCCGGCGAAGGGGCTCTGATTGCTCACACAGCCATCATTCACCGCACACCTTGCAATCGCACGTGCACTCTCAGGGAAGCAGCCGACCGGCGCGCGCGAACGCCCACACCCGAGCGACTACGCTGGGTCGGGTGAGCGCCACGAAGGTCTTCGTCGCCCGCCTCGCCGGGTGCTCCGTCTTCGACCCCGCGGGCGACCGCGTCGGCAGGGTCCGGGACGTCCTGGTCGTCTACCGCCGGGCCGATCCCCCGCACGTCGTCGGGCTCATCGTCGAGGTGCCCGGCAAGCGCCGCATCTTCGTGAGCATCGGCCGAATCACCTCCATCGGTGCCGGGCAGGTCATCACGACCGGCCTGGTGAACATGCGCCGCTTCGAGCAGCGTGGCGGCGAGGTCCGCGTCATCGCGGAGATGCTCGGCCGCAAGGTACTCATCAAGAACCAGCGGATCCGCGCCACCATCGAGGACGTCGCGATCGAGGACCGCGGGCAGGGCGACTGGGAGGTCGCGCAGCTCTTCCTCCGCAAGCCGAAGACCACGCCGTCGCCGTTCGGCAAGGGTCCGACGACGTTCGCGACGTGGAACGAGGTCACCGAGGACGAGCTCCCCGGCGAGGCCCAGTCCGCCGAGCACGTCATCGCCGCCTACTCCGACCTGCTGCCCGCCGACCTCGCGTCGACGCTGCTCGACCTGCCCGCCGAGCGCCGGTTCGAGGTCGCCGAGGAACTTCCGGACGACCGCCTCGCCGACGTGCTCGAGGAGATGCCCGACCAGGAGCGCATCGAGATCCTCACCCGGCTGGTCGACGCCCGCGCCGCCGACGTCCTCGACCAGATGCAGCCGGACGACGCGGCCGACGTCCTCGCCCAGTTCTCCGACGAGCGGAGTGAAGCCCTCCTGCAGCTCATGGAGCCGGAGGAGGCGCAGGACGTCCGCATGCTCCTGGAGTACGAGCCGGACACCGCCGGTGGTCTGATGACCACCGAGCCCGTGATCGTCTCGGCCGACGCCACCGTGGCCGAGGGCCTCGCGCTGGTCCGCCGCCACGAGCTCGCGCCGGTGCTCGGCGCCGCCGTCTGCGTCACCCTGCCGCCGTACGAGCCGCCGACCGGCCGGTTCCTCGGGCTCGTGCACTTCCAGCGGATGCTCCGCTACCCGCCGAACGAGCGGCTCGGCACGCTCATCGACCAGCAGACCGAACCGGTCCGGGTCGACGCGAGCGCCGCCGAGGTCACCCGCATCATGGCGACCTACAACCTGCTGTCCGTCCCCGTGGTCGACGACGCCCACCGTCTCGTCGGGGTGGTGACGATCGACGATGTCCTCGACCACGTCCTGCCGGACGACTGGCGAAGTCAGGGCGAGGGGGAACCCTCACCGCTTCCACGCCAACGCCCGCGCAGGACACCCGTGACGACGGGAAGGAGGACCACCCGTGGCCCGAACGGATGACAACCGTCGCGACCGTGACCGGCAAGAGGTCCGGCTCGACTCCCCGAAGGGCATGCGCACGCGTGTGCTCCCCAGCCGCCGCCGTGGTCGCGGGGACACCTTCGGTCGCGCGACCGAGGGCATCGCCCGCGGCATGGGCACGCCCTGGTTCCTCATCGGGCTCACGCTGTTCTGCGTGGTCTGGATGGGCTACAACACCCTGGCTCCGAAGCCGTGGCAGTTCGACTCGGCGGCCATCGGCTTCACGGCTCTGACGCTCGTGCTCTCGCTGCAGGCCTCGTACGCCGCCCCGCTGATCCTGCTCGCGCAGAACCGGCAGGACGACCGCGACCGCGTGCAGTTCGAGCAGGACCGCCAGCGCGCCGAACGCAACCTGGCCGACACCGAGTACCTGGCCCGCGAGGTCGTGGCCCTGCGCCTGGCGATGCGGGACATGGCGTCGAAGGACTTCATCCGCGCCGAGCTCCGCTCCCTGCTCGAGGAGCTCGACCGTCGCGACGCCGACGAGGCCGGCTACGCGGACGAACACGACAGCTCCACCCGTGGCTGACGCCGTCCCCACCGACGAACAGCTCGGCACGGCGGTCCTCGCCGCGCTCGGCCACGTCATCGACCCCGAGATCCGCCGCCCCGTCACGGAGCTCGACATGATCCGCGGCGTGGACGTGCAGCCAGGAGGCGCGGTGCGCGTCGACCTGCAGCTCACGATCGTGGGGTGCCCCGCCGCCGACACCATCGAGCGCGACGTCCGCGTCGCCGCCGGGTCCGTCCCGGGGGTCGCCGCAGTCGACGTCGACGTGTCCGTGATGGACCCGGCCACGCGCTCCGCGCTGACCGAACGGCTGCGAGCCGACCGCCCCAAGGGCGTCCAGTTCACCGCGGACTCGCTCACGCGCGTCATCGCCGTCACGAGCGGCAAGGGCGGCGTCGGCAAGTCCACCGTCACCGTGAACCTCGCCGTCGCGCTCGCCCGCCGGGGTCTGCGGGTCGGGGTCGTCGACGTCGACGTGCACGGCTTCAGCGTCCCCGGCTTGATGGGCCTGACCGACGAGCACGGGGTCGCACCCCGCCCGACCCGGGTGGACAGCATGATCCTGCCGCCGGTGGCGCACGACGTGAAGGTCGTGTCGATCGGCATGTTCGTCGACGACGTCTCGACCGCGGTGTCGTGGCGCGGACCGATGCTGCACCGCACCGTGAACCAGTTCCTGACCGACGTGTTCTTCGGCGACCTCGACGTCCTGCTGCTCGACCTGCCCCCGGGCACCGGCGACGTCGCGATCTCGGTGGGGCAGCTGCTGCCGCACGCCGAGGTCCTGGTCGTCACGACCCCGCAGGCCGCCGCGGCCGACGTCGCCGAGCGCAGCGGGATCGTCGCCCGGCAGACCGGGCAGCGGGTCATCGGGGTGGTCGAGAACATGGCCGGGCTCGTGCAGCCCGACGGCTCGGTGCTGCACCTGTTCGGCGAGGGTGGTGGCGCCGAGACCGCCGCACGGCTCTCCCGCGGGCAGGACGCCCCCGTCCCGGTGCTCGGCAGCGTGCCGCTGTCCGTGCCGCTGCGCGAGGGCGGTGACGCAGGGGTCCCGGTGGTGCTCGGCGCCCCGGACGACCCGTCCGCCGTGGCCCTGACTGCGATCGCCGACCGGATCACCACGATGGGACGCGGGCTCGCCGGCCGGAAGCTCGGGTTGTCGCTGTCCTAGGCTCGGGGTCATGAGCACCGATCACGTCGATGTCGACTGGGACCACGCACGCGCCACCAACCGCGCGAACTGGGACGACCGGGTGCCGATCCACGAGGGCGCGTACGCGATCGACGTCCTCGCCGACCCCGGCCACCGCTCCGACGTCGTCCACGACGACCTGCCTGCCCTGACGCCCTGGTTGCCGAACGGCTCGCTCGCGGGCCTCGACGTCTGCCACCTGCAGTGCCACATCGGCACCGACACGGTGTCGCTCGCCCGCGAGGGTGCCCGGCTGACCGGCGTCGACTTCTCCCCTGCCGCCCTCGCCTCGGCCGCCGGGCTCGCGTCGCGCCTCGGCCTCGACGTCACCTGGGTCGAGACGGACGTCCTCGATGCCCGGGCCGCCGTCACCGGCGACTTCGACGTCGTGTACACGAGCATCGGCACGATCTGCTGGCTCCCCGACCTCGACCGCTGGGCTGCGCAGGTCGCCGGCCTGCTGCGCCCCGGCGGGGTGTTCTTCATCCGCGACGGCCACCCGGCGCTGTACGCCCTCGACGAGGACGCCGACGAGCTCGTCACCCGGTACCGGTACTTCCCGGACGGCACCGCGCAGCAGTGGGACGACGCCGGCACCTACGCCGGTGACGGCACGGTGGCGAACACGCGCACCTTCGAGTGGCCGCACCCGCTGTCCGAGATCGTGAACGCCCTGCTCGGTGCCGGGCTGCGACTCCGACGGCTCGACGAGGGCCGGACCCTGCCCTGGCGCTTCAGCTCCCGCATGGTCGAGACCGACACGGGTTCGTGGGCCTGGCCGGATCACGACCGCGACCGGATGCCGACCACCTACACGATCGTCGCCACCCGCGACTGACCTGGCCCCTCTGGTCCGTTCGGCGCATCCTGTGCGTTCGTTCATGGACAGGGCGTTCTACCCCGGCGCATTATGCAAGGGCATTACACAATGCCCTTGCGGAATATGACGTGAGGGCTCCACCCGCCGGACGACGACGTCCGACCGAGGACAGGAGAACCGTGTGAACCAGAACACCCGCGTGCGATCGGGCCTCGTGGCCACCATCGCCGCCGTCATCGTCGCAGGGGGCTCGCTCACAGCGGCGCCAGCCCTCGCTGCGACGACCTGCGCGACCGCCTGGAGCGCCGGCACCGCCTACAACGGCGGAGCCACCGTCAGCGAGAACGGTTCGAACTACACCGCGAACTGGTGGACCCAGGGGGACGAACCGGCGACCCACTCCGGTGCGACCGGCAGCGGCCAGCCGTGGACGTCGTCCGGCACCTGCACCGGTGGCGGCACCGGCGGCGGGACCACCACCCCTGGCGGCGGTGGGACCACCACGCCCGGCAACGGCAGCACCGGCACCGCGAGCGGTCTGGTCTTCAGCCCGTACAAGGACATCACCGTGAACCTCGACTGGAACACGAACGTCATGAACACCGCGGTCACCGGCACGCGGATCCCGGTCGTCGGGTCGAGCAACAGCCTCGTGTCGACGCGGGAGCCCGGCCTCAAGGCCATCACGCTCGCCTTCGCCACCGGTACCTGCGGCAGCGAGAACTGGGGCGGGGTGGCCGCCGACGCGTTCGCCAGCGCCAACATCGCGAAGCTCGACGCGGCCGGGGTGAACTACATCGTCAGCACCGGTGGCGCCGCAGGCTCGTTCAAGTGTTCCGGCACCGCGCTGCAGTCCTTCATCGCCCGCTACGCCTCGCCGCACATGATCGGCGTCGACTTCGACATCGAGAGCGGGCAGTCCGCCGCGGACGTGCAGAACCTGGTGAGCGCAGCGGCGCTGGCGCAGGCGAAGTACCCCGGCCTGCGCTTCTCGTTCACGCTCGCCACGCTGGCGGCGTCCGACGGTTCGTTCGGCGGGCTGAACAGCACCGGAGACGCCACCGTCAAGGCGATCAAGGCCTCGGCGCTGACGAACTACACGATCAACCTCATGACGATGGACTTCGGACGCGCGACCACGGCCAACTGCGTGATCGTCGGGTCGACGTGTCAGATGGGGCAGTCGACGATCCAGGCGGTCACGAACCTGCAGCACACCTACGGGATCGCCTCGTCGAAGATCGAGGTCACCCCGATGATCGGCGTCAACGACACCGCCGACGAGGTCTTCACCCTCGCGGACGCCGACACCGTCGCCGCGTACGCCAAGTCCCACGGGCTCGCGGGCGTGCACACCTGGTCGCTCGACCGCGACACCCCCTGCCCGACGGCGCAGAGCACCGCGTCACCCACCTGCAGCTCGGTGGCCGGCACCGCGGCCCTCGCCTGGACCGACCGCTTCCTGGCGGCCCTGAAGTAGGGAAGGACCGGGCGTCGCGACGCGACCCCGTGACGGACGGGAGGCCCG
>NZ_MJGL01000022.1:0-22787 GCF_001864855.1 Curtobacterium sp. MCBA15_005 | reverse complement strand
CCGCGCCTCCAGGCCGCCGTGGGCGTGGGTCCTAGGACAGCTTCTTGCTGTCCTCGAGCCAACCCGCGAGCTTGGTCATGTAGTCGGCCTGCGACGCGTAGTCGAGGGCCGGGAACGTCCAGCTGTGGACCTGGCCCGCCTCGAGCGCGGCGTTGTCGGCGAAGGTCGGCTGCTTCTCCAGGTCGGCGACCTGGTAGCCCTGCTGCGACAGCAGCAGCACGTCACCGGTGATCTGGCCGGCGTTCTCCCACGAGTAGATGCCCCAGTAGAAGCCCTCGGGCTTCGGGTTGACGAAGTCGACCCCGTACGACGCGTACATCTGCAGCGACGGCTCGTCGGTCGGGCGGGTGACGTAGGCGCCGTCACCGTCGGCGTACATCGAGACGACCGACAGGTCCTTCTCCTTGGAGACCTTCTCGAGCTCGTCGGCCGCGGTGTCGAAGCGCTTCTCGGCGGCGTCGACCGTCGACTCCTTCGCGCCGAGGGACTCGGACAGTTCAGCGATCTTCTCGATGACGTCCTCGCCCTTGCCGCCCCACTTCACCTGGACGACCGGCGCGATGGCCTCGATCTGCTTCTCCTGCGCCGTGTCCTTGAAGCCGTAGCCGGGCTGCTTCGTGTCGAGCGTGCCCTTGGCGTCGGTCGGGTAGACCGACGTGACGACGAGGTCGGGCTTGAGTGCGGCGAGCTTCTCGAGGTCGATGTCGCCGTAGGCGGTGCCGAGCTGCGTGATGCCGTCGGTGTCCAGGCCCTCGAAGCGGGCGTCCTTCGCCATCGTCAGCTGCCCGAAGGTGCCGACGGGCTTCAGGCCGTACTCGATGAACGACAGGGCGATGTCGTTCAGCACGACGACGCGCTTCGGCGTGTGGTCGACCTTCACGGTGGCGCCCGTGGCGTCCTCGTACGACCACGCCTTCGACGCGGCGGTGCCGCCGTCGGAGTCGGAGTCGTTCGAGTTGCCGGTGCTCGAGCAGCCGGTCAGGAGGAGTGCCGAGACGGTCACGGAGGTCAGGAGGGCGGCGCGCAGGTGGCCACGTCGGGAGGTCTTCACGTTAGGAGAGGCTAACCTAAGTTCGCGGCACTCGCCAGCACGTCTTCGGTTTTCGTCGGGACCGTGTGCTCGGTCGGGGCGCTCGGGGCCGTGTGCTCCGCCGGGGCACTCGGCACGGGGTCGTGCTCGTCCGCCTCGGGCACGATCATCGGCGCACCGGTCACCGGGTCGGCGAACACCCGGGCGTGCAGACCGAACGCCTGCTCGAGCAGTGCCGGGGTGAGGACGTCGTGGGGTGTGCCGTCGGCCACGACCCCGCCGTCGTGCAGCACCACGAGCCGGTCGGAGTACCGCGCCGCGAGCGACAGGTCGTGCAGCACCATCACGATCGTCGAACCCTGCTCGCGGTTCAGCCGCCGGACGAGCCGCAGGACCTCGAGCTGGTGCGCGAGGTCCAGGTAGGTCGTCGGTTCGTCGAGCAGGAGCGTCTGGGCCTGCTGCGCGACGACCATGGCGATCCAGGCGCGCTGGCGCTGCCCGCCGGACAGACTCGTGACGTCGCGGTGTGCGACCTCGGTCAGACCGGTGGCGGCGATGGCCTCTTCGGCGACGGCCGCGTCCTCGGCGGTCCACGGCTTCGCCCACGACTGGTGCGGATTCCGGCCGCGCATCACCAGGTCGAGGACGCTGGTTCCCGCGGGGGCGACGGGGGACTGCGGCAGGATCGCGAGCTTGCGGGCCACCTGGCGGTTCGGCTCCCTGCGGATCGGGGTGCCGTCGAGCAGGACCTCGCCGGCCTGCGGCTTGAGCACGCGGCCGAACGCCTTGAGCAGCGTCGACTTGCCGCAGCCGTTCGCGCCGAGGAACGTCGTGACGGTGCCGCGTTCGATGCGCAGGTCCAGGTCGCGCAGCACGGGCTGGCGGTCGTAGCCGACGGACAGGGCCGTGGCTTCGAGGACGGGGGTGTGGTGCTGGTGCTGGTGCTGGTGCTGGTGCTCGTGCTCGTGCGGGTGCTGCTGCTGGTGCGGTGTTGTCATCGGGACATCTCCTTGCGGTGACGGACGAGGAGCCAGATCAGGTACGGCGCCCCGATCACGGTGGTGATGATGCCGACCGGCACCTGCCACGGGAACGCGGAACGGGACAGCAGGTCGGCGGCGAGCACGAGCACGGCGCCGAGGGCACCGGCGAGCAGCAGCGGCGGCCGGTTCGTGCCGGCGAGCCGGAGCCCGACCTGCGGCACGACGAACGCGACGAAGCCGACCGGCCCCGCGGCGGCCACGGCGGCGGCGGTCAGCACGACCGCGAGCGCGATGACGAGCAGCCGGTGCCGCTGGACGCCGAGACCGACGCCCGTCGCGACCTCGTCGCCGAGCTGCCCGATGCCGAGCGCCGCACTCGTCGCCAGTGCGATCGGCACCGCGACGACGGCCACCACGAGCAGCGGCCAGACGCTCTCCCACGAGGTGCTCGACAGGCTGCCGACGAGCCACTGCGACGCCGCGGTGGCGACGGTGATCTTCGCGCGGACGAGCAGGTAGCTGGTCACGGCGTCGAGCGTCGCGCTCACGCCGATGCCGACCAGCACGAGCCGGTAGCTCTGCACACCGCCGCGCCAGCCCAGGCCGTACACCAGGACCGCAGCGACCAGGGCGCCGATCGTGGCAGCCACCGGGATCCCGCCACCGAGCAGCAGGGACGAGACCGAGTACGTCCCGCCGCCGAGCACGATGGCCGCGACCGCACCGACGCTCGCGCCCGCGGTGACACCGATGATGTCCGGGGTCCCGAGGGGGTTTCGGGTGAAGGTCTGGGTGAGCGCCCCGGCGACCCCGAGCGTCAGGCCGACGAGTGCGCCGGTGAGCACGCGGGGCAGGCGCAGGGTGGTGATGATGAAGGCGTCCGGACCGGACTCCAGGCCGAGCAGGGACCTGATGACGACCCCGGGAGCGATCCACGTCGAGCCGACCGCAGTCCCGATCACGATGAGCACCAGGACGGTGGCGAGCGACCCGACGGTGTACCAGAACACCCGCGGGCGCCAGGCGAGGCCGACGGGGCCGATGCGGATGCCGGCGCGGCCGGGGGTGTGGGCAGCGGGGGTGGGCGTGCCCGGCGTGGTGGTCTCGGGCGTGCTTCCGGGCGTGCTGCCGGTGCTGCCGGGCGTGCTGCCGGTGCTGCGCACCGCTGCCCCGCTCACAGCGACACCAGCGATCGGCGACGGGCGACGGCGACGAACACGGGGCCACCGATGACGGCGAGCACGATGCCGACCTCGACCTCGGAGAACCCGCCGATCAGGCGACCGATGACGTCGGCGAGCAGCACGAGGGCGGCGCCGACCAGACCGGAGACCGGCAGGGTCCAGCGGTGTCCTGTGCCGACGAGCGCGCGGGCGACGTGCGGCACGGTCAGGCCGACGAAGCCGATCGGGCCGGCAGCAGCGGTGGCGCCGGCGGCGAGCAGCGTGATCCCGCCCAGGCCGACGAGCCGGGCGACGAGCACGTTCTCGCCGAGCCCCTTCGCCAGCTCGGACCCGAGCCCGAGGGCGTCGAGGGCGCGGACGTTCAGCACCGCGAGCACGAGCCCGGCGGCCAGGAATGGCCACACCGCCCCGAGGATGTCGAGCTGTCGTGCGGCGAGCGATCCGACGACCCAGAGCCGGTACGCGTCGAGCGAGGCCTGGTCGGTCAGCACGACGAAGGAGGTCAGGGCGGCGAGCAGTGCCGACACCGCGGCCCCGGCGAGGGCGAGCGGAACCGGACTGGCCGTGCCGCTGCCGGCGATGGTCACCGAGAAGACGACGACGCTGGCGACCAGGGCCCCGACCAGGGCGAACCAGACGGTCGCGCTCGTGCTCGTCACCCCGAACACGTAGACGCCGAGCACCACCGCGAGCCCCGCTCCCGACGAGACGCCGAACAGGCCGGGGTCGGCGAGCGGGTTGCGGGTATGTCCCTGCATGAGGAGTCCGGCGATGCCGAGAGCCGCACCGACCGCAGCACCGATCAGCGTGCGCGGGATGCGGGAGCCCCACACGATCGCCTCGTCGGTGCTCGACCCGGAGCGTGTGAGCCCCGCCCACACCTCGGCGACACCGATGCGGTTGCTGCCCAGCAGCATGCTCGCCACGGCGACGAGCACCAGGGCGACGACGAGTCCGATGATCACCGCGGTCCGCCGCCGCATCGCGGTCCGGTGGACGCCGAGGGCGCGGGACGCATCGCCGGCTCGGGCTCGGGACGCGTCGGGTTCGGGGGCCTCCGGACCGGAAGCCAGAACGGGATTGGGGGCTGGCACGGAAGTCATCTTAGGTTAGCCTTGCCTCATGGCGAAGACCCCGCGGCTCCTGCCGACGAACCCCCGGCTCTTCCGCGCCCGTGTCCTCCGGACCCAGCGGGTGACCCCCTCGATGCAGCGTGTCACCGTCACCGGGGACGACCTGCACGAGTTCGGCTACCTCGGTTTCGACCACTGGTTCCGCCTGTTCGTCCGACGCCCCGACCAGGACGCCTTCCGGATGCCCGACCTGGACGGCAAGAAGTGGTGGCCGACGTTCCTCGGCATCCCCGAGGACGTCCGCCCCCACTGCGCGAACTACACCGTCGCCGCGTACCGCCTGCTCGCCGACGGCACCGCCGAGCTCGACATCGACTTCGTCGTGCACCTGGACCACCGCGGCGAGCTCGAGGGCCGCGCCGCGATTTGGGCCTGCGCCGCACGTCCCGGCGAGGAGCTCGCGATGCTCGACCAGGGCTGCATCTTCGATGTCCCCGCCGGTACCAGCGAGGTCGTCGTCGCCGCCGAGGAGACCGGCCTGCCCGGCGTCGTCGGCATCGCCGCCTCGTTGCCGCGCGACACCGTCGGCCGCATCATCCAAGAGGTCCCGACCGCCGCCGACATCCGCGACCTCGACGCCCCCACCGGCGTGCAGGTGACGTGGATCGTCCGGCAGCCGGGTACCGTCCCAGGCAGTGGTGCCCTCGCCGAACTGCAGCGGCACGTGCCGTCCGACGACCAGGGCTACGCGTTCGTCGTGGGGGAGTCGCGCCTCGCAACGGAGGGCCGCCGCCACCTGCACCGTGCGGGTCTGCCGAAGTCGCGCATCACGTTCTCCGGGTTCTGGAAGCACGAGACGAAGGTCTCCGTCCCCGCCTGACCCGCGCGGCGCCTGGTGCTTCCGGGCGTACTGCCACAGAACTTCTGCCCAGGTACGCCCGTTCCGCCCCGGTATGCCCGGTTCTGCCAGGTACGCCCGGTCCCGCCAGTCGTGCCCGGTTCTGCCAGGTCTGCCCGGTTCTGCCAGGTACGCCCGGTCCTTCCCCTGGCGCGCGCGGTACCTGGTGCTTTCGGGCGTACTGCCACAGAACTTCGGCCCGAGTATGCCCGTTCTGCCCACGTAAGCCCGGTCACGCCAGGTATGCCCGTTCTGAACAGGTACGCCCGGTCCTTCCCCTTGCGCTCGCGTTGCCTGGTGCTTTCGGGCATACCGCCACAGAACTCCTGCCCGGGTACGCCCGTTCTGCCCAGGTACGCCCGGTCGCGCTAGGTACACCCGGTTCGGCCCGGTACGCCCCGTTCTGACCAGGCACGCCCGGTTCCGCCCGCTACGCCCGGTCCTTCCCCTGGCGCGCGCGTTGCCTGGTGCTTTCGGGCGTACTGCCACAGAACTTCTGCCCAGGTACGCCCGATTCCGCCAGGTACGCCCGCTCTCGCCAGCCGCGTCGCGCACGCGACGCGACCAACGGACGGACGGGAGGCCCGGTGCCAGCTGGCACCGGGCCTCCCGTCCGTGGTGGGGTGGCGTCAGCCCTTGAGGCCCGAGCCCGTCACGCCCTCCACGATCTGCCGCTGGAAGATCAGGTAGAGGATGATCAGCGGCAGCGCCGCGAGGATCGCACCGGCCTGGATGTCGGCGTAGCGCTGCCCGAAGCTGCCCTGGACCGTGGCGAGCCCGACCGGGATGGTCATGAGGTCCGGGTTGGACAGCACGAACAGCGGCAGCAGCAGGTTGTTCCACACCCCGACGAAGGTCAGGATCGTGACGGCCGCGATCACCGGACGCGACAGCGGCAGGATGACCGACCAGTAGACCTTCCAGATGCCGGCGCCGTCGATGCGCGCCGCCTCTTCGAGCTCCTTCGGGATGCCGTCGAAGAACTGCTTGAAGATGAACACCGCGATCACGGCGGGCACCTGCGGGAAGATCACCGACCAGTAGGTGTTGAGCAGGCCGACCGCGTTGAGCTCCTGGAAGATCGGGATGATCAGCACCTGCGTCGGGATCATGATCCCGAGGATGATGAGCAGGAACGCGATGTTGCGGCCGCGGAACACCAGCCGCGACAGCGCGAACGCCGCCATCGACGCGAACAGCACGGTGAGTGCCGCGGTGACGACGCTCGTGATGGCGCTGGCGAGGTACCAGTTCCAGATGTCGCCGGCCTGGAACAGCGACGAGTACGAGTGCAGCGTCGGGTTCCAGTTCGACAGGATCGCGTTCGCGCCGAGGGCGGCGACGCCGTTGTCGGACAGCGACGTCTTCAGGGCGAACACACTCGGGATGAGCCAGATGATCGCGAAGATCGTCAGGACGATCCCCGACGCGATCGTGAAGCCACGACCGCTGACGCCGATCTTCGCGGCGCTCGTGGGAGCGGCGGACGAGACGCCGGTGCGGAGCTTGCGGCCGGTGGTGATGCTCTCGGTGGCGGTCATGTCAGGCCCCGATCTCTCGCTTGGCGGCAGCGCGCTCGACGAGCTGCCGGATGATCGCGATCGCCACGATCACGATGAACAGGAGGACCGACGCGGCCGATGCGGCACCGAGCCGGTTGTCGGTGAAGCCGACGCCGGTGATGAGCTGCAGCGAGACCTGGGTCGAGATGCCCGGCCCGCCGTTCGTCATCAGGTAGACCTGGTCGAAGATCTTCAGGCTCGCGATGATCTGCAGCAGGACGACCAGCGTCGTCGTGCGGCCGAGCAGGGGGAGCGTGATCGACTTGATCTGCTGCCAGTTCGACGCACCGTCGACGGCGGCTGCTTCGTACAGTTCGCGCGGGATCTCCTGCAGACCGGCCAGGTAGAGCACGAAGTTGAAGCCGAGGGTCCACCACACGGTGGCGATCGCGACACCGATCATGGCCGTGTTCGGGCTCGACAGCATGCCGGAGCCGGGCGTCATGCCGATCGCCGACTGCAGGCTCGCCCACAGACCGGTGCTCGGCGTGAAGATGAACACCCAGATCAGCGAGATCGTCGCCGACGGCAGGATGAACGGCAGGAAGAACGCCAGGCGGAAGAACCACTGCCCGCGGTTCATCCGGTTCGTGAGCACGGCGAACACGAACGCCAGGATGACGAGCGGCGGGGTCGTGTACAGCGTGAACTGCAGCGTGTGCCAGAGCGACGACCAGAAGTCGCTGCGCCCGAGCATCTCGGCGTAGTTCGCGAACCCGGCGAAGCTGCCGAGCCCGGTGCGGACGGTCGAGGTGTTGAAGAAGCTCGTGACGATCATCCAGACCGTCGGACCGAGCAGGAAGGCCACGTAGAACAGGCCGAACGGGGCGAGGAACAGCCAGCCGCTGCGGCCCTGGCCGCGGTTCACGCTGGAGCCGTAGGAGCGGTTCCGGCGGGGACGCGGCGCGGTGGCCGCGTCGGTCGGCCGGTCGAGGACAGGTGCTGTGGTCACGTCATCGTGCCTTTCGCGCGGTGTTCACGGCGATCGCGGGGGTCGTCTGCCCGGGGTGGTCCCGCCGGGCGGTTGCGTGCCGGGTCACAGGGGGCTCGGGGTGTTGAGGTACGTCGCGAGCTGCGACTTGATGGCGCTGAGGGCCTGCGCGGGGGACGAGCTGCCCTGCTGCACGAGGGCGAGCTGGGCGCCCACCGTGCCCTCGAACGTCGAACCCGAACCGCCGTACCAGGCGGCGTCGTCGAACACGGCGGTCTCGGCTGCGGCCGCGTAGTTCGACTGCGGCGTGAGCTTCTTGTAGGCGGCGCTGTCGAACGTCGGGATGTAGGCCGGCACGTGCCCGCCCTCGGCCCACGTCAGGCTCTGCTCGAGCATCTGCTTGATGAAGAGCATGTGCTGCTTGCGCTGCTCCGGCGTGCGGGCCTTCTTCGGCAGGACGAACGTGTGCGAGTCCGCCTGGGTCGCCGGCTTGTCGTAGAGCTGCGGGATCGGCGCCATGCCGAAGTTCAGGCCCTTGATCGACTGCGCGGTGCTGATCTCCCACTCGCCCTGCATGAAGAAGCCGGCCTTGCCGTCGAACATGAGCGACTGCGCGGTGGCGTAGTCGAGGGCCTTGTTCAGCCAGCCCTCCTTCACCCACTTCTGGGTACGGCTCGTGACCTCGTTGTAGGCGTCCTCGTTGACGGTGAGCTTCGATCCGCCGTCGCTGATGAACGGGGTGGCGTCCTTCAGCTGGTTGTACATCGTCCAGAAGAAGCGCCACGGGGTGGCCGTCTCCGGCACCACGTTCGCGACGTTGAGCGCCGTGCCGCCGGTGACCTTGGCGACCGCGGCGAGGGCCTTCTCGAAGTTGTCCATGCCGTTGAGGTCGACGAGGTTGCCGTCGCCGTCGATCAGGCCGGCCTTCTTGCAGACGTCGACGTTGTAGAAGAGGACGAAGGGGTGGGTGTCGAGCGGGACCGCGATGTTGTTGCCGTCGGTCTTCTGCGCCGCCCAGGCCTTCTGGTTGAAGTCGGCGGCGCTCAGGCCGACGCTCGCCAGGTCGTCGGACGTGATCGGGTCGAGCAGGTCACCGTCCCAGAGTGGCTTCGCGCGGGTCAGGTGCGCGACCGCGACGTCCGGCGGCTTGTTCCCGACGGTCGCCAGTGTCAGCTTCGAGTAGTACGGGTTGCCCCACGCGAACGTGGTGCCCTGCAGCGCGCTCGAGCCGCCGTGCTGCTTCGCGTAGCCGTCCTCCATGGCCTGCATGCGGACGCCGTCGCCGCCGCCGAACAGGTTCCAGAAGACGAGGGTCTCGGGGTTGAGTGCGCTTCCGGCGAGGCCGGCGGCGAGGGGGCTCGAGCAGGCGGCGAGCGGCAGGACCGTCGCGGCCGCTGCACCGGCGGCGAGGAATCCCCGGCGCGAGAGGCGCGACGCGGGTGTTGCGGGTGGGATCGGCATGGCATCACTCCATCGGGATGGGCCGGGCTCGGGAACAGGGTCGGTGCTCCCGCCGGAGCATCGCTGCTCCGGACCCGGAGCACTGCTGCTCCGGACACGGAACAACCTTCCGGTGCTCCGTGAGCGCTCACATTAGCGCTCGCTCCCGGCATCCGCCACCCCTTTCGCGACGGCGTGGAACCCGGTAGCGTTTCTGTCAGGTGAGCGCTCACTTTCGTGACGGCCCGCTTCGGTTCCCGTCCGTGGCCCCATCCGCTCCCCGCACGAACCGCACTGCCACGATCGAAGGAGATCCATGCCCCGCACACACCTCGTCCTCGACGCCGCGTTCACCGTGGGGCCGGTGCGACGTCGCCTGTTCGGCGGGTTCGTCGAGCACCTCGGCCGCCACGTCTACGACGGCATCCACGAGCCCACCCACGAGACCGCCGACGAGCACGGCTTCCGCAAGGACGTCGTCGAACTCGTCAAGGAACTCGGCGTCTCCGCCATCCGCTACCCCGGTGGCAACTTCGTCTCCGGCTACAAGTGGGAGGACGGCGTCGGCCCCGTCGAGCAGCGCCCCCGCCGCCTCGACCTGGCCTGGCACTCGACGGAGACGAACGAGGTCGGCCTGCACGAGTTCCAGCACTGGCTCGACCAGGTCGGCTCGGAGCTCATGCTCGCCGTGAACCTCGGCACCCGCGGCACGCAGGAGGCGATCGAACTCCTCGAGTACGCGAACATCGACGCCGGGACCGCACTGTCCGAATACCGTCGTTCGAACGGTCGCCAGGAACCCTTCGCCATCAAGATGTGGTGCCTCGGCAACGAGATGGACGGCCCGTGGCAGCTCGGCCACAAGAACGCCGACGACTACGGCAAGCTCGCCGCGATGACCGCCAAGGCCATGCGGCAGATCCAGCCCGACCTCGAGCTCGTCGCCTGCGGTTCCTCGGGGGCGTCGATGCCGACGTTCGGTGAGTGGGAGCGCACCGTCCTCGAGCACACCTACGACGACGTCGACTACATCTCCGCGCACGCCTACTACGAGGAGGACGACGACCTGCCGTCGTTCCTCGCCTCCGGCGCCAACATGGACCACTTCATCAAGACGGTCACCACGGCCGCCGACCACGTCCAGGCGCAGAAGAAGTCCGACAAGCGCATCGACATCTCGTTCGACGAGTGGAACGTCTGGTCGATCAAGAAGTGGGAGGCGAAGGCCAAGACCTTCACGCTCGACGAGTGGCCCGTCGCACCGCGTCTGCTCGAGGACGTCTACACCGTCGCCGACGCCGTCGTCGTGGGTGGCCTGCTCATCTCGCTGCTCCGCCACGCCGACCGCGTCGCCTCGGCTTCACTCGCCCAGCTCGTCAACGTGATCGGCCCGATCATGACCGAGCCCGGTGGTCCGGCCTGGCGCCAGACGACCTTCTTCCCGTTCTCGGTCACCTCGCGCCTGGCGCAGGGCACCTCGCTGCAGGTCAAGGCCTCGGGTGACACGGTCAACGGTGGCAAGCACGGTGAGGTCCCGGTCGTGGACTCCGCCGCCACCGTGTCCGAGGACGGCAAGGCAGCGGTCTTCCTGATCAACCGCCACCCGTCCGAGCCGACCACGGTGACGATCGACCTGGCCGGCATCGGTGCGACGGGTGACGTCCACGCCGAGGGTGTCTGGGACGACGACCTGCACGCCGTGAACGACCTGGAGAACACCTCGCGCGTGGGGCTCCGCACGAACGAGTCGGTCCGCCGCGAGGGCGACACCGTCACGATCGAGCTCCCGCCGGTCTCCTGGACCGCCGTCTCGATCGGCTGACAAGACGCCTCGGCGCACGCCACGGCGGGCGTCGAGTGAGCACAGAGGACGTCGGGCGCTCGCGCCCGACGTCCTCTGCGCGTTGCGCGCGCGCGGCGGGCGCGCCGGGGGCGAGTTCACGGGGTGGGCGACACCTCACGGGGTGACGGCCGCGTGGACTGTCGCTGGGCCCGTGACGTGGCCCGCGCGGCGGCCGGGAGGCCCGCGGCGGCCTGGCACCGGGCCTCCCGACCGGCGCGTGGTGACTCCACGGCCTGGGCGACACCTCGCGGGGACGCGCGCGCGTGAAGTGTCGCGGAGCGCGAAACGCGCGCCCCGTCAGCGCGCCGGCGGCGCGGCCGTGCTCGCCCGCTCGACGAGCCGCACCGGCACCAGGTCGGCCGCGACGCTGACGCGCTCGCCGTCGATCTGGGCGAGCAGGTTCGCGACCGCTCGGCGGCCGACCTCGTCGAAGGACTGGTGCACGGTGGTCAGCGGCGGCCAGAACGAGTCGGACTCGGGGGAGTCGTCGAACCCCACCACGCTCAGCGACGACGGCACCGGGCGACCGGACTCGTGTGCGGCGCGCAGGACCCCGAGGGCGGTCTGGTCGTTTGCGGCGAACACCGCGGTGATCTCCGGTCGTGCGGCGATCTCGAGCCCGGCCTCGTAGCCGTGCTCGGTCGTCCAGCCGCCGCGGAACACCGGGGGGACCGGCCGACCTGCGCGCGTCAGGGTGTCCTGCCACGCGGCGAGACGACGGGCTGCCGAGTACGACGACTCCGGCCCGGCGACGTGCCAGACGGTCTCGTGCCCCAGGTCGAGCAGGTGCTGCGTGGCCTGCCGGGCGCCGTCGGCCTGGTCGGTGTCGATCGCGGGGTGGTCGGTGCTGCCTGTGGAGTCGATGATGACCATGGGCACACCGTCGGGCAGCACGACCTCGGCGGTGTCGATGATGTGCGACTCGATGATGATCACGACGCCGTCGACGGCCTGTTCGTGCAGGCGCGAGAACGCGGAGCGGACGCCGGCCTCGGTGCGCGAGGCCATGGGCAGCAGGGTGATCGTGAAGTCGGCGACCCCGGCGGCGTCGGCGATCGCCTCGAGCGTGCGCATGTTGCCGAAGGAAGCGAGCGTGAACATGATCACGCCGATGGTGCGGAAGCGGCCGGAGCGCAGGGCGCGGGCGGCACGGTTGGGCCGGTAGCCGAGGGACTCCATCGCGCGCTGGACGCGGTCGCGGGTCTCCGGGCTGACGTTGTCGAAGCCCCGGGCGACGCGTGAGACCGTCTGCATCGACACCCCGGCGGCGTCGGCCACGGCGGCCATCGAGGGGGCGCGGCGGGTGCCGGCGGGGGACTCCATCGTCACGCTGGCGCTCCTTCCGGATCGAGGGCCGAGCGGTCGGCCTCCCCGGACGCTAGCGCATGTTGACGTTGCCATGCTATCGTCGCGTCGTTCAATGTTGACGTCAACATCGGTGACCGCCCGGACACCCTGATCCGGCCCGGGCCGAGCCGCCGACATCGACCACCCGAACGCAGCAGACGAAGGAGTCACATGAGCACGCTCGCAGCGCGCCCCGGTGAGGCAGCACCGCGCCCCACCGCCGAGCGCCCCGCCGGCCGCCGCCCCAAGCCGCGGGGACGGTTCACCGGATGGCTGTTCGTCGGCCCGTTCGTCGTCGTCCTGGTCCTGATGCTCATCGTGCCGATCGGCTACGCGCTCTGGCTCAGCCTGTTCCGCGATCAGCTCATCGGCGGCAACCAGTTCGTCTGGTTCGCCAACTACGTGCAGCTCTTCCAGGACGCCAAGTTCTGGTCCGGGTTCGGTCGGGTCGCGATCTTCCTGGTCGTCCAGGTGCCGATCATGCTCGGCCTCGCGCTCGTCGCCGCCCTGGCACTGGACAGCGCCCGACTGTGGGGGACGAGCTTCTTCCGCATCGCGGTGTTCCTGCCCTACGCCGTCCCCGGGGTCGTCGCGGCCCTGATCTGGGGCTTCATCTACGGCAACCAGTTCGGTCTGACGGGCGCCGCGAACGACGCGCTCGGCATCGACCTGCTGCAGCCGTTCAGCCCGAGCTGGGTCCTGACGTCGATCGGCAACGTGGTCACGTGGGAGTTCCTCGGCTACAACATGCTGATCTTCTACGCCGCGCTCCGCACCGTCCCCGGTGAGCTGTACGAGGCGGCCGAGCTCGACGGTGCCGGCCCGATGCGCACGGTCTTCTCGATCAAGCTCCCGGCGCTCCGCGGCCCGATGGTCATCGCCACGATCTTCTCGATCATCGGCAGCTTCCAGCTCTTCAACGAGCCGAACCTGCTCAAGACGCTCGCCCCGAACGTCATCGGCAGCGCCTTCACCCCGAACATGTACGCCTACTCGCTGTCCTTCAGCGGTCAGCAGTTCAACTACTCCGCCACGGTCGCGATCGTGATGGGCGTGATCACCGCGGTGATCGCCTACGTCGTCCAGGTCCGCGGCACCCGCGAGGAGAACCGATGAGCACCATCCAGCACCCCGCCGGGCCCGCAGCGGCCACGGTGACCGAGGCGACCACGACGCAACGTGCGCCGCGCACCCGCTCGATCCGCGCCTCCAGGCAGCTCCGCACCGCGGAAGGCGGACGCAAGCCGAAGCGTTCCGGCCTGCTCACCGCGGTCATGGTCGTCTTCGTCGTGTACTCGTTCGCGCCGCTGTTCTACCTGCTCGTGAACAGCACGAAGACGCAGGCGTCGCTGCTCTCCACGTTCGGTCTGTGGTTCGGCGGGGACTTCAACCTCTGGCAGAACATCGTCGACACGCTGACGTACAACGACGGCATCTTCCTGCAGTGGTTCGGCAACACGCTGCTCTACGTCGTCGTCGGTGCCGGCGGGGCCACCCTGCTCGCCACCGTCGCGGGCTACGGCATGGCGAAGTTCCAGTTCCCCGGTCGCCGCGCGGTCTTCGCCGTCGTCCTCGGTGCCATCGCGGTCCCCGGCACGGCCCTGGCGGTCCCGACCTTCCTGCTGTTCTCGCAGGTCGGCCTGACCAACACCCCGTGGGCGATCATCCTGCCCTCGCTGATCAGCCCGTTCGGCATGTACCTGATCTGGACCTACGCGGTCGACGCGATCCCGGCCGAACTGCTCGAGGCCGCCCGCATGGACGGCGCCGGTGAGTTCCGGATCTTCTTCACGATCGCGCTCCGCCTGCTCGCACCCGGTGTCGTCACCGTCCTGCTGTTCGCGGTCGTCGCCACCTGGAACAACTACTTCCTGCCGCTCATCATGCTGAGCGACCCGAAGTGGTACCCGCTGACGGTCGGCCTCAACCAGTGGAACGCGCAGGCCACCGGGTCCGGCGCGCAGCCGATCTACAACCTCGTCGTCACGGGATCGCTCCTCACGATCATCCCGATCGTGGTCGCGTTCCTCTTCCTCCAGCGCTTCTGGCAGTCCGGCCTCGCGGCCGGGTCGGTCAAGGCCTGACCCCTCGGACACCAGGCGCACGGCGACCCCGCCACGCGCCGCCCGGTCCGGCACACAGCAGCACCACCCCCTCCACGAAGAAGTGAAAGGCACTCCCATGAACAAGCGTCTCCGGCGCGGGCTCAGCGCCCTCGCCATCGGCGTCACCGCCGCGATCGCCCTCGCCGCGTGCGCCTCCGGCGGCTCCGGCTCCGGCGGATCGGCCGACGACATCGACAAGGCCCTGCAGGACGGTGGCACCCTGACCTACTGGTCGTGGACCCCGTCGGCGAAGGCCCAGGTCGCCGCGTTCGAGAAGCAGTACCCCAAGGTGAAGGTCAAGCTCGTCAACGCCGGCACCGGTGCCGACCAGTACACGAAGCTGCAGAACACGATCAAGGCCGGCTCGGGCGCCCCCGACGTCGCCCAGGTCGAGTACTACGCCCTGCCGCAGTTCGCGCTGTCCGAGTCGCTGCTCGACCTGTCGAGCTACGGCTTCGACTCGCTCGAGAAGGACTTCGCGAAGAGCACCTGGAGCTCGGTGTCGATCGACGGCAAGGTCTACGGCCTGCCGCAGGACTCCGGCCCCATGGCGCTGTTCTACAACAAGAAGGTCTTCGACAAGCACGGCATCGCCGTGCCGAAGACGTGGGACGAGTACGTCACCGCGGCCAAGAAGCTGCACGAGGCAGACCCGAAGGCCTACATCGCGGCGGACTCCGGCGACGCCGGCTTCACCACGAGCATGATCGCCCAGGCCGGTGGCACCCCCTTCACCACCGACGGTGACAAGGTGACCATCAACCTGCAGGACGAGGGCACCAAGAAGTGGACGAGCACCTGGAACGAGCTCGTCGAGCAGGGCCTGCTCTCGAAGACGGTCGGCTGGACCGACGACTGGTACAAGCAGCTCGGCAACGGTGAGATCGCCACGATGATCACCGGTGCCTGGATGCCCGGCAACCTGGAGTCCGGCGTCGCCCAGGCCTCGGGTGACTGGCGCGTCGCCCCGATGCCGACCTACGACGGTGGCACCGCCCAGACCGCGAACAACGGCGGCAGTGCCCAGGTCGTCATGAAGCAGTCGAAGAACCCGGCCCTCGCCGCGGGCTTCCTCAAGTGGCTGAACTCCTCGAAGGAGTCCACGAAGGTCTTCATGGAGTCCGGCGGCTTCCCGTCGACCACCGCTGACCTCGACTCGTCGGCGTTCCTCGACGAGAAGCCGGAGTACTTCGGCGGCCAGCAGATCAACAAGGTGCTCGTCGACGCGTCGAAGTCCTCGGACAACGACTTCACCTACCTGCCCTACCAGGTGTACGCGAACAGCGTCTACGCCGACACCGTCGGTCAGGCGTACGAGAACGGCACCTCGCTCGACGCCGGCCTCGAGGCCTGGCAGAAGGCCCTCGCCAAGTACGGCAAGGACCAGGGCTTCACGGTCTCGTCGAAGTAGTTCGACAGCATCCCCGCGGGGCCGTGCGGACACGTCCGCACGGCCCCGCTCCACGCCCGGCTCGGCTCCACGCCCGGCTCGGCTCCACGCCCGGCCGGCTCCAGGCCCGGCCCGGCTCGACGCCCGGCTCGGCTCCACGCCCGGCCCGGCCGGCAACGAAAGAACCACACCATGCGCTTCGCCATCGGCGACACCGACTTCCTGCTCGACGGCGAGCCGCACCGGGTCCTCTCCGGCGCGATCCACTACTTCCGCGTGCACCCCGACCTGTGGGCCGACCGGATCCGCAAGGCGAAGCTGATGGGCCTCAACACCATCGAGACCTACGTCGCCTGGAACGCACACGCGCCGTCGCCCGGGGTGTTCGACCTGTCGGGTGGCCTGGACCTCGGCCGCTTCCTCGACCTCGTCGCCGCCGAGGGCATGCACGCCATCGTCCGCCCCGGCCCCTACATCTGTGCCGAGTGGACGAACGGCGGGCTGCCGTACTGGTTGTTCGCGGACGGTTCCGTGGGCGTCCGGCGCAACGAGCCCGGGTTCCTCGCGGCGGTCCGGACGTACCTGCAGCACCTGGCCCCCGTGCTGGTCCCGCGGCAGATCGACCAGGGCGGGCCCATCGTCCTGGTGCAGGTCGAGAACGAGTACGGTGCCTACGGCTCCGACCCCGAGTACCTGCGCGCACTCGAGCAGATGCACCGCGACATCGGGTTGACCGTCCCCTTCACGAGCGTCGACCAGCCGATGGGCACGATGCTCGAGGACGGCTCCCTGCCCTCGCTGCACAAGACCGGTTCGTTCGGCTCACGCTCCGCCGCCCGGCTCGAGCGCCTGCGGCAGGCCCAGCCCACCGGACCCCTGATGTGCTCGGAGTTCTGGGACGGCTGGTTCGACAGCTGGGGCGAGCACCACCACACCACGCCGGCGTCCGCCAGCGCCGAGGACCTGGACGTCCTGCTCGCGGCCGGCGGCTCGGTGAACATCTACATGTTCCACGGCGGCACGAACTTCGGCTTCACGAACGGTGCGAACGACAAGGGCGTCTACCGTCCGATCGCGACGTCGTACGACTACGACGCACCGCTCGACGAGGCCGGTCGGCCGACGTCGAAGTTCCACGCCTTCCGCTCGGTGATCGCGCGCTACGCGCCCGTCCCGCCGCTGCCCGCGACGATGGAGCCGGGTGGATCGGGTCGGCTCGCGTCCGATGCCGCGGACGGCGACGGCCTGGAGGCCCGGATCACCCCCGCCACGGACCTCGCCGTCCGTCTGGACCGCATCGCGTCGCTCCGTTCCCTGCTGCCCACGCTCACGGCGTGGTCCGCGCACGACGAGCCGCCGACCTTCGACGCCCTCGGGGCCGCGAGCGGCTTCGTCGCCTACCGCGCCGAGGTCGACCTGCCCGCCGGAGGGGTGCTGACCGTCGGCACCGAGGTGCGCGACCGAGCGATCGTGTCGGCCGACGGTGTCGTCGTCGGGGTCCTGGAACGTGAGCACCACGACCGCGCCATCGCCCTGCCGCCGGTGACCGGCACGCTCGAGCTCCTCGTCGAGGACCAGGGCCGCGTCGACTACGGCATCCGCATCGGCGAGCCGAAGGGCCTGATCGGCGGCGTCTCGATCGACGGCGTCCCGGTTGCCCGGTGGACGGCATCGCCGCTCGCCCTCGACCCCATCGCACCGGCCGCCGTGACCGCGCTGTCCGAGGTCGCTCCGACCGGTGGTGAGGTGCTCGCCGGACCGACGTTCGCAGCTGGCTCGTTCGACCTCGACACCGTGGACGACCGGTACCTGTCGCTCGACGGGTTCCGGAAGGGTGTCGCCTGGGTCAACGGTTTCTGCCTCGGTCGGTACTGGTCGCGAGGCCCGCAGCAGACCCTGGCGATCCCGGGGCCGGTGCTCCGCCACGGTCGCAACGAGCTCGTCGTGCTCGAACTGCACGCCGCCGCTTCCCGTACCGCGTGCCTGCTCGTCGAGCCCGACCTGGGCCACACCGAGGCCTAACCGCGCCGCCTGGTCGAATCGGGCGTACCTGGTCGGAAGTTTCGACCAGGTACGCCCGATTCTGCTTTCCATCGCGGGCGTCATGGGACGTTTCGGACCTCGCGAGCCGCCGCCCACGCTCGAACTTCGAGGAATGCCTCGCGTCGCCACCGCCAGAGCGAAGCGAACTTCGTGCCGTCGTCCTCCCGTGCCCGGGTCAGCAGCCAGATCTGCCGTCGGTGTTCGGCCCCGTGATCGTCGCGCCACTCGACGAACGCGTCGTCGAGCACCGCGGTGATCCCCGCACGCGGTGCGGTCCACGACGAGAGGAAGCCGGAGTACCGGAGGGTGTCGTCGCACAGGTGCACGGCGACGCGTCGAAGCCTGGCCGTGGCCCAGGTCCCGCCGGCGATGAAGGCGACACCGAGGACGAAGACGAACACCCGCGCCGATGCTCCGGGTACGAAGGCCACGCCCGCGAGTGCGACTCCCGTCCCGATCATCACCGGGCCGAACACGATGAGGTCCAGGATGCGATCCAAGCGCGGTGGACGGATCGTCGTCACGGCAGAGTGTCCAGGTCGGCGAGGGCCTGCTCGGCATCGGCGATCCGGTCGGCCTCTGGGCGGCTCCACCACTCGGGGCCGCGTTCGCCCAGGCCGTGCTTGGCCACGCCGTTCCGGTGCCGCGCCGCCGCCAGGGCCTCGTCGTCGCCCGCGCGCTTCGCGGTCTTCACGGCGTTGCGCCCGCGCCCCAGGTGGGAGCGGAGTGCGGCGGCGAGCTCCTCGGGCAGGGCGGGGTCGGTGCGGCGCCAGCGTCGGCCGTCCACGACGAAGAAGTGGTCGTCGGGTTCGGCGGTCATGGTCCGAGTCTGCACCGTCGGTGGTGCCGGGTAGACAGGAGCCGATGAGCCACGAACGCGTCCGCCCGATGCTCGACGTCCGACGCATCTACGCCGAGCCGGCCGCGCTCGAACTGCAGCGTGGGCAGGAGATCGTCGGGCGCTGGCCGGACGCCGAGATCGTCCCGGTCGAGTCGCACTGGAACATCCCCGAGGTGCACGGCGACGAACGGAACGTCCAGCGCTGGGTGCGGATCAAGACCGAGGCGCTCGTGCTCGGCGTGAAGAAGTCACTGGTGACCCGGCCGAACGGTCGCTCCGCCGACTTCATCGCACCGTCCACCGCGAACGGCTGCGCGATGGCGTGCGCCTACTGCTACGTGCCGCGGCGCAAGGGCTACAGCAACCCCGTGACGGTGTTCGCGAACATCGACCAGATCACCAAGCACGTGGCTCGGAACATCGCCAAGCAGGGGCCGAAGACCGAACCGAACCAGTGCGACCCGGAAGCCTGGGTCTACGACATCGGCGAGAACAGCGACTGCTCGGTCGACGCGATGATCAGCGACAACGTCCGCGACCTCTGCGACCTGTTCCGGATGACCCCGACGGCCAAGGCCTCGTTCGCCACGAAGTACGTCAACCGCGACCTGCTCGACTGGGACCCGATGGGCCGGACCCGGATCCGCTTCTCACTGATGCCGCACGAGACCGCGAAGGTCACCGACATCCGCACGAGTCCGATCGCCGAGCGGATCGCCGCGGTGAACGACTTCCTCGACGCCGGGTACGAGGTCCACCTGAACTTCTCGCCGGTCATCCTCACGCCGACGTGGGAGTCGGACTGGGCCGAGCTGCTCCGGCAGGTCGACGACGTGCTGTCCCTGGCCGCCAAGGCGCAGCTCGCTGCCGAGGTGATCTTCCTGACCCACAACCAGCCCCTGCACGAGGTCAACCTCGGGTGGCATCCCAAGGCCGAGGACCTGCTGTGGCGTCCGGACCTGCAGGAGCAGAAGGTGTCCCAGAACGGTGCCGTGAACGTGCGTTACCGGTCCGGCATGAAGGGGCAGCTCGTCGAGCGCTTCCGCGAGCTCGTGGCCGAGCACCTGCCGTCGTGCCGGATCCGGTACGCCTTCTGATCAGCGCCCTCCCCGATCAGGGGATGAGCCGGTCCGCCCGGTACCGGGCGAACAGGTCCGCGAAGGCCTGCTCGGTCCGGCGGAACGCCGTGAACCCGGCGTCGCGGCTCTTCCCCATGTCGGTGACGACCTCCATCGCTCGACCGAGGTCGGCGTCGGTGTGCCACCACGAGGCGAGCCGGGTGATGTCGGCCTCGGCGAGACCGTGGCGCTCGGCGATGCCGGCCCACTCGGACTCGTACGGCGCCATCTGCTCCTCGAGCGGTCGCGGAGCGTCCTCGTAGCCCATCACGCGCGCGGGGTCGACACCGAGGTGCGCGGCCAGGCGCGGCCACATCCAGCGCCACCGGAAGACGTCACCGTTGACGATGTTGAACGGCTCGTCCGCACCCTCGGGTGACGTCGAGGCCCACACCATGTGCTCGGCGAGGATGCCGGCGTCGGTCATGTCGGTCAGGCCGTTCCACTGCGCCTCACTGCCGGGGAACACGAAGTCCAGGTCGAGTTCCTTCGCCAGCGTGGCCTGCACGGCGAGTGTGAGGCCCATGTTCATGGCGTTGCCCACGGCGTGCCCGATCACCGTGTGGGAGCGGTGCACCGACCAGGTGAACCCCTGGCGCTCGGCGGCCGCGAAGAGTTCGTCCTCTTGCGCGTAGTAGAAGTTCGGGGTGTCGAGGCGCGGCTCCTCCTCGTGGAAGGGGGTGTCGGGCATCTCGCCGGCGGCGTACGCCTCGAACGGGCCGAGGTAGTGCTTCAGGCCGGTGACGAGGGCGACGTGCTCGAGCGGAGCGTGCGACAGTGCCACGAGCAGGTCGCGGACCATGCCGCCGTTCACGCGGATGTTCTCGGCCTCGGTGTCCTGCCGCTGCCAGGCGGTGAAGAAGACGTGGGTCGGGTGCTCGTCGGCGAGTGCGGCCGTCAGGCTCTCCGGGTCGCGCAGGTCGGCCGC
The DNA here is from genome assembly GCF_001864855.1 of Curtobacterium sp. MCBA15_005. NCBI lineage: Bacteria > Bacillati > Actinomycetota > Actinomycetes > Micrococcales > Microbacteriaceae > Curtobacterium > Curtobacterium sp. MCBA15_005. Next base: position 2,071 of record NZ_MJGL01000022.1, on the reverse strand, counting down.
GACGGTCCGGACGCCCTGTTCGGCGAGCGGTCGGCGGGAGAGCGCCGTCACGTCCCAGCCGAGGTCGAGCAGGTGGCGCACCAGGGCGGAACCGGTGATGCCACTGGCTCCGACGACCAGGGCTTCGCGGCGGGCAGGGGTCGGTTCGGTCGATCCGGTTGCAGTCATCCTTCGATGCAACCGACGTTGGGCGACACGTGTTCCCTCACCGCGGACGGCGGATGCGGATCGGACCCTTGGCGGTCGACGGGTCGACGACGGACCCGCCCTGGGTGATCTCGACCTCGCCGCGCGCGACCATGCGGCGGGCGGCTCGACGCGCGGGCTCCATCAGCGGTCGCCAGTCGTCCGGGTCCAGCGAGCGTGCCACCTCGGACGGGCAGATGCTCGAGGTCCGCGCCCGTGCCGCGAGCAGTTCGTCGATGCGCTGCTCCAGAGCCCGGTCGGTGTCGTCGAGACCGTGTCGGCGGCAGGCTCCGGAACACCACTTCGCCTCGGGCGCCGCCGACGACGGCATCCGTCGCCCGCACGAGGCGCAGGTGCGCTCGGCGTGTGCCGACTCCGACGCCGACGCATCGGCTTCCGTCCTGATCGCCCGTCCCATGGCCCCATCCTCGTCCTGCCCGGCAGGGCGGTGCACAGCGACCACGCACGCGGTCCAGGTGCGCCTGGCAGCATCGGAGCGGTGAACCCCGACACCGTCCCCGCCCGTCCGTCCGAGCCGGCTTGGGTCCAGCACGTGATGTGGTGGCACGCCTACCCGCTCGGCTTCGTCGGCGCCGAGGTCCGTCCGACGGCACCGGTGGGGGAGCGTCCGCTCGAACACCGCCTCGACCGCCCGACCGCGTGGCTCGACCACGTCGTCGACCTCGGCCTGAACGGGCTGTTGCTCGGCCCGGTGTTCGCGAGCTCGACCCACGGGTACGACACGGTCGACCACTTCCGCATCGACCCGCGCCTGGGCGACGACGCCGACTTCGACGCCCTGGTCGCCGCGGCGCACGAGCGGGGCGTGCGGGTGCTGCTGGACGGGGTGTTCAACCACGTCGGCCGTGAGCACCCGGCCTTCCGCGCGTTGTCCGACCACGGCCCGGAGGCGCCGACCGCCGACCTGTTCGCCATCGACTGGTCCGGGTGGCAGCCGGGGGAGTCCGTGCCCGTCGGGCTGTTCGAGGGCCACGACATCCTCGTCGCGCTCGACCACGACAGCCGCGCCACCGAGGACCTCGTGGTGCAGGTCATGACCCATTGGCTGGACCGCGGGGTGGACGGCTGGCGGCTCGACGCGGCGTACGCGGTGCCGCCGGCGTTCTGGGCGCGGGTGCTGCCGCGGGTGCGGGAGCGGTTCCCGGACGCCTGGTTCAGCGGCGAGGTGATCCACGGTGACACGGCGGCGATCGCACGCGACTCGACGATGGACTCGCTGACCCAGTACGAGCTGTGGCAGGGGATCTGGCACGGCATCGCGGACCGCAACGGTCACGAGCTCGCGCACGCGATCGAGCGGCACGACGCGCTGCTGGCCACCTTCGCCCCGACGACGTTCGTCGGCAACCACGACGTCACCCGGATCGCGAGCGCGGTGGGGGAGCGGTTCGCCGGGCACGCCGCCGCGGTGCTGTTCACGGTGGCGGGGACCCCGGTGGTCTACGCGGGCGACGAGTACGGCTGGACCGGGGTGAAGGAGGAACGCGAGGGCGGCGACGACGCGGTCCGCCCGGAGTTCCCGGCCGAGGTGCCGGAGCCGACGGACCTGACCCACGCGTACGAGGCGCTCATCGCCCTGCGTCGCCGGAACCCGTGGCTGCACCGCGCGCACACCGACGTCGTGCACCTGACCAACACCGCCGTGGTGCTGCGGACCGCGACGGCGGACGCCGCCGTGGTGACCGCCCTGAACCTGTCGGACGATCCCGTCGAGGTGCCCGTGGCCGACGCGACGCAGGTCGAGGCGGGCGGGGCCGATCTCGGCGACGGGCCCCTGCGCCTCCCGGCCGGGGGTTGGGCAGTCCTGTCGCGATCGTGAGCAGAAACGGTCGGGTCCCCATCGAGGACCCGACCGTTTCTGCTC
>NZ_MJGL01000021.1:0-41767 GCF_001864855.1 Curtobacterium sp. MCBA15_005 | reverse complement strand
GCCTCCCGTCCGTCGTGTGGTCGTGTCGCGACCGCTCGACGCGCGCTACTCGGCGATGTTCGCCGTCACCGCGTCGATGTACGCCGCACGCTCCTCGCGCGAGTGCGGGCGACCCGGCACGCCCGGTCGCTGCTCCCACGGGAACGGCCCGGCCTCGTGCCGGTACTCGATGCCCATGGCCTCGAGCCGGGCGGTGTGCTCGGCCAGGCGTCCGCGGAACTCGGCGAGGTCGCGCGGCCCGGTGACGTCCGCCGACCACAGTGCCTCGGCGAGGGCGGCGACGCGGGGGAAGAGCTGGTAGTCGAGCCGACGGGCGGAGTCGACGTGCTCCGTCCACATGTTGCCCTGGCCGCCGATGACGTGGGCGCGCTCGGCGTCGGTGAGTCCGGACGGCACCGGGTCGAAGGCGAAGACGTCGTCGACGGTGAGCACGATCGAGACCGGGATCGGCTCGGTCGGCAGGTCGCTCTGGCGGTAGTCGAGGTACACCTGGTCGTCCGGCGACGAGATGACGTCGTGCCCGCGGCGGGCGGCGGTGCGTGCGCCGGTCAGCCCGCGCCAGGAGACCACGGTCGCCGAGGGGTCGAGCGTGCCGCCCTCGAGGATCTCGTCCCACCCGAACGCCCGCCGGCCGTGCGACTCGACGTGTGCGGCGAGCTGCCCGATGATCCAGGCCTGCAGCTGTTCCTCGTCCTGCAGCCCGAGTTCGCGGATGCGCTCCTGGGTGCGCGGGTCGGTCTCCCACTGCACCTTCGGGCACTCGTCGCCGCCGATGCCGATGTAGCCGGAGGGGAAGAGCGCGATGACCTCGTCGAGGACGTCCTTGAAGAACTCGATCGTGGCGTCCTCGGCGTTCAGGACGTCGTCGGCGATGCCCCACTCGGTCCACACCTCGACCGGCTCACCCGTGACGCCGAGCGACGGGTAGGCCGCCAGCGCCGCACGGACGTGCCCGGGGGTCTCGATCTCGGGGACGACGGTGACGAACCGGTCGGCCGCGTACGCCACGATCTCGCGGATGTCGTCCTGCGTGTAGTACCCGCCGTGCGGGCGGCCGTCGAACCCGGCGACGACGAGTGTGCCGTCCGGCCCGGGGACGTGCGCGCCGACCTGGGACTCCCGACGCCAGGAGCCGACCTCGGTCAGGCGCGGGTGCTTCCGGATCTCGATGCGCCACCCCTGGTCCTCGGTGAGGTGGAAGTGCAGGCGGTTGATCCGGTGCGCGGCGAGCTGGTCGACGACCCGCATGACCTCGTGCTTCGTGCGGAAGTGGCGGGCGACGTCGAGCATCACGCCGCGCCAGGCGAAGGCCGGGGCGTCCTCGACGACCACGGCGGGGACGGACCACGGGCCGGTCGCGACCCGGCCGCTGCGGTACACGTCCGGGGGCAGCAGCTGCAGCAGGGCCTGCACGCCGTAGAAGACCCCGGCGGGCGAACCGCCGACGACGTCGATGCCGTCCGGTGTCACCGTGAGGCGGAACGACTCCACCCGGTCGCCCTCCGGCGTCGTCGGGCCCGCGGGCAGGGACGGGTCGTCGGCGACGCGCAGCGCGATCGTGCCGGCCCCCGGTGCCGTGTCGTCGAGGGCGTCCCGCACCGGCAGCCCGGTCGATCCCCGCAGGGTCTGCTGCAGGTACAGTCGGACGGACTCGCTCGCCGGGTCGGCGGCGATCCGGGTCGACGGGGTGATCTCGAAGGCCCCGACACCGGGAGCGGTGCGGCGCGGTCGTGGGACGAGCATGTCGGAGCCACCATTCCTCAATGATCTTTCGTAATGTGGAGGCTATGACCGTGGAGCAGACCGTGTCAACGACCCCTGGCGTCGCGGGCGTCGTGGTGGCGACCCCCGGTGTCGTGGGGACGACCCCCGGCGTCCTGCGGCAGATGAACTCGCGGGCCATCCTCGACGAGCTCCTGCGCGACGACGTCTCCCGCACGGTCACCGAGCTCGGCCGCACGGTCGGACTCTCCCGCCCCACGGTCGAGGCCGCACTCGCCGACCTGGTCGACCAGGGCTGGGTGGCCGAGGCCGAGGCGATCGCGACCCCGAACAAGGCCGGTCGTCGCGCCAAGCGCTTCGCGGCGGACGCGTCGGCCGGCTCCGTGCTCGGCGTGGACCTCGGCCTGCACGGCATCGTCGGCGTGCGGGCGGACCTGCGCGGCGTCACGCTCGCCCGCGTCGAGGAGCGCTACACCGACCTCGCCGACGCCGAACAGGCCTGGTCGAGCGTGCAGGACGTGGTCCGTCGGCTGACGTCGCCCGTCGGTGGCGCGGTCGGCGGCCCCGCCGGTGGAGCCCCGGTGCTCGGTGCCACGTTCGGCGTCCCGGCGGTCGTCGACCGTGACGGGGCGATCGACTACACGGTCGCGGTGCCCGAGTGGGTCGAGCGACGGGTGCCCGGCCGGATCCAGGACCTCTTCCCCGGGGTCGCCACCTTCTTCGACAACGACGCCAAGCTGGCCGCCACAGCCGAGGCCCGGTGGGGTCGGTTCCACGGCGTCCGGGACGGCCTGTACCTGGTCATGGGTCGGCAGATCGGTGCCGCCCTGGTGGTCGACGGCTCGTTGGCGCGCGGTGCGCGTGGTGCCGCCGGTGAGATGGGCGGCATCGCCTCGACCGGCTGGCCCGCCGCACCCGCCCGCCTGGAGGCCCGGATCCCGTCCGACACGGACCTCGAGTCCGTCTTCGCCGCGGCCGCCCAGGGCTCGGTGTCGGCCGTCGAGACCGTCCGTGCGTTCGCGGCCGACGTGGCACCCGGCGTCGTGCAGCTCGTGACGACGATCGACCCCGAGACCGTCGTCGTCGGTGGCGAGGTCCTGCCGGCGGCGGAGGTGTTCTGCGCCGCGCTCGACGAGATCGTCACGCCGCAGCTCCGGCACCCGGTGGCGTTCACCCCGTCGACCGTCGGGCGGGACGCCGTGGCCCGGGGTGCGCTCGCCCGGTCACTCGCGCACGTCCGATCCGTCCACATGGGACTCGGCTGACACCCAGGGAGCGCGCCGGGTCCTGACAGGGCGTTCAGGGATGCTGGGGGCATGACGACTGCCGTGACCGCCCGTGCCATGACCGTCGCCAGTGGCGACTCCACCGCTCCGTCGGACCTCGGGGGACTCTCCGGCCTGGTGCTCCAGCTGATCGACGCCCTGGGGGAGTGGGGCGTCGGGCTGATGCTCTTCGTCGAGACGGTGTTCCCGCCCATCCCGTCCGAGGTCATCCTGCCGCTGGCCGGGTTCCTCGCGGGCGCCGGCCAGATGAACCTCGTGCTGGTCCTGGTGCTGGCGACGATCGGCTCGTACCTCGGGGCGCTGGTGCTGTACTGGCTCGGCGCGAAGATCGGGTTCGAGCGCACCACGCGGTGGTTCGGCAAGCTGCCCCTCGTCGACGAGGACGACTTCCGCAAGGCGGCCGGCTGGTTCCACCGGCACGGCAAGAGCGCGGTCTTCTTCGGCCGGTTCGTCCCGATCGTCCGCAGCCTCATCTCGTTGCCGGCCGGCGCCGACCGCATGCACCTCGGCACGTTCTCGGTGTTCACGATCATCGCGAGCGGCATCTGGAACAGCGCGCTCGTGCTGCTCGGTGCCGCCTTCGGGTCGCAGTACGACCAGGTCGAGGCCTACACCGAGTGGATCGACCGCGTGCTCTACGTCGCGATCGCCGCGGTCGTGGTGACCTTCGTCGTGCGCCGGATCCGCCGTGTGCGCGCCGAGCGGCGCACGGGCGGCCCCGACGACCACGACGCCGCCGCCGGCAGCCCTGCCGTGGGCGGTGCCCGGGGTCGTCGTCGCGCCGAGCCCGCCCGCGACTGAGCCTCAGGCCTTCGTCAGCGCCGACTCCTTGTGTGCAGCCTGCTTGCCGCTCTTCTCCGACTCGACGATCCAGTACGGGTCGTCGTCGGTCGGCCTGAAGTGCTGCCCGTCGAACTCGAAGTCGCTCGTCCGCTTGCGCACGAGCGTGCCGGTCGTCCTGCCCTGCGAGGTGTTCCAGTGCACCTCGTCACCCTTCGACAACGCCATGCTGTCCTCCTTGCGCGATTCCTCGTCCTGGTGGAGGTCGGACTGTACCCCGTCGATCCCCGGAAACCCGGGGGAGTACGGCGATCACGATGTCGTAACGGTCATGCGGATCGAGAGTCGGACGCGTACCGTTTCCCTTGAGTCCACACGTCGGCAGCGGCCGCGGAACCACGGGCTCCGGACGGGACGACGGACACCATGACCCTGCTGGACAGCGCGCGGGCGGACACCGTCCTCTCTGCGCGGTACCGGCTCGTGAAGCTCATCGGCACCGGCGGCATGGGATCCGTCTACGAAGCCCGTGACGAGCACACGTACCGGGCCGTGGCCGTGAAGCTCTTCGCGACCCCGGACAAGATGACCACCGCCGACCGCGTCCGCCAGGAGCGCGAGATCCGGCTGCTCAGCATGCTCTCCCACCCGGGGCTCATCCCGCTGTACGACGCCGGCACCCACGAGTTCGAGGACGGCCCGCACCGGTTCATCGTGATGGAGCTCATCGCCGACACGACGCTGCTCCGCCGACTGTCCGAGGGCGCCCTGCACAACTACGAGGTGGCCGACCTCGGTGCGCAGCTCGCCGACGCCCTGGCCTACGTGCACTCCCGCGGCATCGTGCACCGCGACGTGAAGCCCGCCAACATCCTGATCAGCGACGAGGGCTCGTCCGGGTTCGCGCGCACGGTCAAGCTCACCGACTTCGGCGTCGCCCACTTCGTCGACGGCTCCCGCCTGACGAACGACGGCACGGTCATCGGCACTGCCGCCTACCTCAGCCCGGAGCAGGTCGCCGGCGAACCGATCAGCTTCGCCACCGACGTGTACTCGCTCGGGCTCGTCCTGCTCGAGGCGCTGACCGGCAAGCAGGAGTACTCGGGCACGCTGATCGAGGCCGCACTCGCCCGGCTCCGTCGCGATCCCGAGATCCCGGACGACGTCGCCGACGAGTGGCGCGAGCTGCTCAGCCGGATGACCGCCCGCGACCCGGAGCGTCGGCCCACGGCGGTCGCCATCGCCAACGCGCTGCGCGGCGGGTCCACCCAGATCACCGGCCCGGTGCCGCTCGGCCCGGAACGCGTGAAGCACCAGCGCGACCACCGCATGCACCGCGCCGCGCACCGGCACGCCAAGCGCGGCACGTTCTCCGCGGTGCGTCGCTGGCGTCGGCGGAACGTCCTGGTCGGGTCCTTCGCGGCCTTCGGCGTCACCGCGGCCTGCGTGGCCGCCTACGTCGCGGGTGCCCTGCACTGATCCGCTCGGCGGCTCCGTGCTCCGAGCACCGGAACGCCCTGGCAGGATGGACAGCATGACCGACCAGCGCTGGATCAAGATCTGTGGCCTGTCGACGCCCGACACCGTGGACGCCGCCATCGACGCGGGTGCCGACGCCGTCGGGTTCGTCTTCGCGGCGGGCAGCCCCCGGACCGTCACCGCCGACCTGGCGAAGGAACTGGTCGAGCGGGTGCCGGACGGCATCGACGCCGTCGGGGTCTTCCGTGACCAGAAGATCGACGAGATCGTGGGCATCGCCTCCGAGGTCGGGCTCACCACCCTGCAGCTGCACGGTGGCGAGTCGGCGTCCGACTTCGCCCGCGCGCGCGATGCCGGCTTCTTCACCATCCGCGCCATCGCGGCCGAGGACTACCTGCGCGAGACGCCCGAACAGCGCGCCGCGTTCGACCACGACCTGCTGCTGCTCGACGCCGCCGTGCCCGGCAGCGGGCGGCTCGTCGACCCGGCCACGATCGACGGCGTGGACGAGGCCTGGATCCTCGCCGGCGGGCTGACCCCGGCCAACGTGGTCGCCGCGGTCGAGGCGCTCGATCCCGACGGCGTCGACGTGTCGAGCGGCGTCGAGTCCGAGCGCGGCGTCAAGGACCCCGCGAAGATCCGTGCGTTCGTCGAGGCCGTCCGCAGTCTGGGCTGATCGCCCGGCTGCATCGGTCGCGTTCGCGGCTCTGGACGCGACCGCGGACGGACAGGAGGCGCGGTGCGGGCCCGCCACGGGTCTCCCGTCCGCCGCGCGCTCAGCGCAGGGTGGGGATGAGCTCCGTCAGGAACGCGTCGGTGTCCTCCCAGCCCTCGACCGCGTGGCAGGGGACGCCGAGCGCCTTGACCGGGTAGTCGTTGCCCTCGGGGTCGAGCCGGTCGCCGACGAAGAGCATGTCGTCGAGCGCGATGCCGGTGATCTCGGCCAGACGCTGCATGCCGTAGGCCTTGTCGATGCCCTTGCGGGTGATGTCGATGCTCGTGGAGCCGCCCGAGCGGACCTCGAGGTCGGGCAGGTCCTGCTGCACCAGACGGCGCAGGTGGTCCTTCTTCTCGCCGGTCGGGTCCCACTGCTTCTTGACGTCCACCGGGGCCGACTGGCCGAGGGCGGAGAACGTGATCTGCGACCCGCGGTCCTCGAGGATGGCGCCCCAGGTCTCGGACTCCCAGTACCCGGCTTCCTTCGCACGGGCCTCGACCGCGGCGAGGGCGCGGTCCTTCTGCTCGTCGGTGAGGTCCTCGGCGTACTGCAGTGCCCAGTCCTGGTCCTCCCAGCGGTAGTACCGGGTGCCGCAGGTCGGCAGGAGGTGCAGGGCGTCGAGCGTCAGGCCGTCACGCTGCCGGAGCGGGGTGACCAGCTGCTGCTCGAACTGGGTGAAGTTGCCGCCGGAGATGACCGCGACCGGCACGACCTCGAGCAGGGACGCGAAGGTCTCGAGCATGCGGGGGTCGAGGGAGGACTTCGACGGGGCGAGCGTGTCGTCCAGGTCGAAGGCGACGAGGCGGGGCGTGGTCATGCCACCGATCCTGCCAGAGCCCGCCGACCACCCGCAGGGTGCGACCACCCGGGTGCCCGGCTGCTGCGCGATGTCTGCGGGGTCACGCGCGGTGCGTGGCGGGGACCCGGTCACGGGCGTAGGTGATGTCCGTGTAGCCGTGCGGGGCGGGGTTGCCGTCCTCGTCGAGGTTCACGAAGACGACCTCGTCGATCGTCAGGATGCTGCGGTGCGTGAAGAGGTTGCGCGCCTCGGCCCGCATGGTCAGCGACGTCCGGCCGAACCGGGTGGCGACGAGGCCGATCTCGACGATGTCGCCCTCCTTCGCCGAGGACAGGAAGTTGATCTCCGACATGTACTTCGTGACGACCTTGCCGTTGCCGAGCTGGATGATCGCGTAGACCGCGGCTTCCTCGTCGATCCAGCGGAGCAGGCTGCCGCCGAACAGGGTGCCGTTGGCGTTGAGGTCCTCGGGTCGCACCCACTTCCGGGTGTAGAAGTTCATCTCCGGCGGGGCGTCGTCCTGGTGCTGATCCATGTCACGTCATGGTACGCCGACGGCCGCGCCCCCGCAGGGACGCGGCCGTCGTGGCGATCGCGGGCGGCGGTGCCGCCGGTGCTCACTCCTTGACGAGGACGACCTCGTCGAGGGGGATGCGGGTGCGCGGGGCGACCTCGCGCTCGGCGGCCTTGTCGTCGAGCTGCGACGGGTGCGCGACGGTGCCGACGGCCGTGACCGTGTACGGCAGGAACCGCTCGGGCAGGTCGAACGCGGCGCGGAGCCCGGCGGCGTCGATGCCCGCCATCTGGTGCACGTGCAGCCCCTCGGCGTGCGCCTGCACGGTCAGAGCGGCGAGCGACTGGCCGAGGTCGTACTGCGCGAAGGGGCGCTCCTCACCGTCGGCGGTCACGGTCTCGAGCACGCCGACGACGAGGGCGCTGGCGCGGAAGGCCCAGGCGGCGTTGAAGCCGAGCAGGTTCTCGTTGATCTTCCGGAAGGTCTCGGTGCCACGGCGGCCGGCGATGAAGCGGCGGGGCTGGAAGTTCATGGCCGAGGGGGCCCAGCGAGCGGCCTCGAGGACGGCGTCGAGCTGGTCGTCCGAGATCGTCGCGGTCTCGTCGTAGGAGCGGGGGCTCCAGCGCTCCTCGAGCAGCGGCACGAGCGGCTGGCTGGAGTCGGTGGACCGGGTGAGGGTGTCGGCGTTCGTCGAGGTCATGATGCGCTCAACGGTATTCGATGCGTACGCATTTCCGACCTGAGTGACGTCACATCACCGCCGGCAGGTGCCAGGATGGACGGGATGGGTGGCGTGTTGACCGGCTTCGCGATCATCGGCGCGATCATCGCCGGTGGGTACGTCGTCGGACGCATCGGTCTGCTGGGCCCGCACGCGCAGTTCGTGATGAGTCGGCTCGCGTTCTTCGTGCTGATGCCGTGCCTGCTGTTCCACACCATCGCGACCGCTGACATCGCGTCGCTGCTGTCGTCGATGCTCTGGGTCTCGCTGCTGAGTGCCGCCGTGGTCGCCCTCGGTGCCGCCGCCGTGTTCCGCCTCGTGCTGCGCCGCCCCGTCACCACGACCACCGTCGGCGCCTTGGCGTCCAGCTACGTCAACGCGAACAACATCGGACTGCCGGTGGCCGTGTACGTGCTCGGCCAGGCGACCGCGGTCGTGCCCGTGATCCTGCTGCAGCTCGTCGTGATGGCCCCGATCGCGCTGACGATCCTGGACGCTGCGACCGCGGGAGGCGGCGGGTGGGGTCGGCGGATCGCGGGGCCGTTCCGGAACCCGATCATCATCGCCTCGCTCGTCGGGCTCGTGTGCTCGGCGACGGGGATCACGCTGCCCGACCCGGTGCTCGAGCCGTTCTCGCTCGTCGGCGCGGCCGCGGTGCCCGTCGTGCTGCTGTCGTTCGGGATGAGCCTGCACGGTGCGACCCCGCTGCGGGACCCGGCGATCCGCACCGACGTCATCGTCGCGTCGTCGATCAAGCTCGTGGTGATGCCGGCCGTGGCGTTCGTGTTCGCACGCTTCGTGTTCGGGCTCGGCGACCAGGAGGTCTTCGTGCTCACCACCCTCGGCGCCCTGCCGGCGGCGCAGAACGTCTTCAACTACGCGCAGCGGTACGGGGCAGCGGTCCCGGTGGCGCGCGACGTCGTGCTCATCTCGACGCTCGGCTCGGTGCCCGTGCTCGTCGCGATCGCCGCACTGCTGCACCCGTAGCGCGCCGTGGACGCGCGACGCGGCGGACGGGAGGCCCGTGGCGGGGCAGCAACGGGCCTCCCGTCCGGCCGTGGTGGCGACCACCGCGGATGGTGAGCAGCAGAGGTCGGGTCGCGTCCGCCGACCCGACCCGTTCTGCTCACGAAGCGCGGACGGCACGCGCGTACCCTGGCGGGCACGCGGGGCGGACCGCCCCGTGACCGATGACCACGACGAGGAGACCGGCGATGGACACGATGGCGATGATGAAGAACATGTCGATGACGGACATGCCCATGGAGATGGACATGGACATGATGCAGGACACGATGATGGCGATGAACGCCGCGTCGATGGCGGCGACGATGTGCTCCGCGGCCGACATGCGGATGGGCGGCGAGATGGCCACCTGCGCCGCGATGTGCTCGAACACCGCGATGCTCGCCGACACCGGCATGCGGATGATGATGCGTCCGATGGGGATGGACACCGCGGCGATGCAGGCGATGCTCATGGCCGTCGTCGCGATGGGCACCGCGTGTGCCGCCGAGTGCCGCCAGCACCAGGACATGGACGAGTCGTGCCGGTACTGCGCCATGGCCTGCGACGAGATGGTGTCGAAGTGCCAGGCGATGCTCGACTCGATGGCGGCCTGACGCGCGCCGCGCGCGCTCCGCGACGCGTGGCCGCTAGGCGACGCGTGCGGTGGTCTGTCGACCGCCGGCGCTGAGGATCTCTGCGACCGGGTGGTGGGCGACCGGCTCGCCGACCGACAGGACGCCGTCGGCGTCCGCCACCCGCAGCTGCGTGATGCTCCCGTCGAGGAACAGCACCACGGCGTCGGCTGCGCGGGTCTCGACGACGATGCCGTCGCGCCACGCACCGGGGGCCGCGGTCGCCATGAGGCGCTGGATGGGAAGGATCGTCGTGCGGGACATGGCTTCACCTGCTCTCGAAGGGGTTCGGTGCAGGAAACCTACGTCGGCGTGACGGACGGCTCAATCACGGCGGACGCCGGGCGTAACAGAGCCGGACGTGCGTCGTCGCTCCGGGCCGGGGGACTCGACCCCGATCAGAAGATCATCGGTCGGTCGTCGTCGAGCGACGTGTCCAGGTCGAGGTCGACCACCACGGGCACGTGGTCGCTCGGGGCGTCGCCCTTGCGCTCGTTCCGGTGGATCGAGGCGTCGGTGACGACGTCGGCGAAGGCCTGCGAACCGAGGACGAAGTCGATGCGCATGCCCTCGTTGCGCGGGAACCGCAGCTGCTTGTAGTCCCAGTAGGTGTAGCCGTCGGGCACGATCGGGCGGACGACGTCCTGCAGACCCCGCGCCTCGAACTCGCGGAACGCGGCCCGCTCGGGGTCGCTGACGTGGGTCGACCCCTCGAAGACCCGCATGTCCCAGACGTCCTGGTCGAGCGGTGCGACGTTCCAGTCGCCCATCAGTGCGAGCGGTGTCTCCGGAGACGCCTGGATCCACTCCGAGGTGCGGTCGGCCAGCTGGGCGAGCCAGTCGAGCTTGTACGTGTAGTGCGGGTCGCCGAGCTCGCGGCCGTTCGGCACGTAGAGGCTCCAGAGCCGCACGCCGTCGACCGTGACGCCGATCGCGCGGGCCTCGACCGGCAGGTCCGGCCCCTCGTGGCCCTTCAGGAACCCGGGCTGGCCGGGGAAGTCGCGGGTGACGTCCTCCATCGGCAGTCGGCTGGCGAACGCGACGCCGTTCCACTGGTTCAGGCCGTGCGCCTCGACGTGGTACCCCGCGGCCTCGAACTGCTCGACCGGGAACTGCTCCGGCTTGCACTTGATCTCCTGCATGCCGAGGACGTCGACGTCCTCACGCACCAGCCAGTCGACGATCCGACCCACTCGGGTGCGGACGGAGTTCACGTTCCAGGTCGCGACGCGCATGGAACAAGAACCTACCGGTGCCGACTGACGACGAGGTCGGCGGGTGCGTCGCCTGTGCGGCGTGCGGCACGATGGTGTTCGCTGGAGGCCAGCAATCGATCGCACGGAGGCAGCAATGGCATCGACGACGAACTGCGTCGACGGGACCACGACCGGGGCCACGCTCGGCACCGGGGCCGGGAGCACCCAGCCCGCCGGCACCACCACGACGCAGGTCACCGCCAAGGGCAGGACCATCATCGACGACACGGTCGTCGCGAAGGTCGCGGGCATCGCCGCCCGCGACGTCCCCGGTGTCTTCGCGCTCGGCGGCAACGCCTCGCGGGCGTTCGGTGCCATCCGCGACGCCATCGGCTCGAGCGCGCTCGGCCAGGGCGTCCGCGTCGAGGTCGGTGAGACCCAGGTCGCGGTCGACCTGACCATCGTCGTCGACTACCCGACGCCGATGATGGAGGTCGCCTCCGCGGTCCGCGCCGCCGTGACGAACGCCGTCACCGAACTCGTCGGCCTCGAGGTCACCGAGGTCAACATCGCCATCAACGACGTGAACATCCCGGCGCTCAACGGCGTCGCGGACGAGCTCGACACCCGGGACGGTCGAGTCCGGTGAACGCCACCGTCGTCGGGATGGGCACGGGCGCCCTGCTCGCGATCGTCGCCGTGACGCTCGGGTTCTGGGCGTTCGTGGTCGTCGCCGTCTGCATGGCGGTCGGCGCTCTGGTCGCCCGCATCGTCACGGGCGACGTCGACTTCCGCCGCCTGCTCGACGTGCTGCGCGGACGCCGGAGCTCGTCGTGAGCGACGCCGCCGTCGCCACGACCGGCGACAGCGGCGTCCGGCTCCGCGGCTCCGACCGCATCGGCACGTCGGCGCTGGTGCACACCGCCCAGGCGGTCGCCGCCGAAGCACTGCGCGTCGCCTTCCGGGAGGTCCGTGCCCGGGTCGCCGACGACGGTCGCGGCGCCCTGGCGGTCGAGATCACCGCCCCGCTCGCCCTGCCGGTGCTGGGCTCGCACGCACTCCCCGACGAACCGGTCGTCGCCGCGGCGCACCGGGCTCGCGGCACGATCGCCGAGCGCTTCCGCACCATCACCGGCCGACAGGTCGCCCGCGTGACCGTGACCTTCGCCTCGTCGGTCGTGGACACCCCGCGGAGGGTCCGGTGACCGCCGCCCCCGCCGTCGGGAGCACCGAGTCGGTCGTCCCCGCCGGCCCCTCGCACGACGACCACCACGCCACCTACCGCCGCCTGCTGCGCCGCGAGACCCACGTCTCCCGCTCCGCCGCAGTCGTCGTCGCGATGCTCATCGCCCTGGTGCTCGCCGCCGCCGCGGTCTTCGCCGGTGCGCTCGTCCTGCTCGACCAGAACGTCCTGGGTGTCGACCCCCGTGCCGTGGTCGACGCCGCGCTCGCGGCCCCGGACGGCCTCGAGACCACCGTCGTGATCGGCATCGGCGCCATCGTGGCCCTGATCGGGCTCGTCCTGCTGCTGCAGGGGGTCCTGCCCCAGCGCCGTCCACGGCACGTGATGTCGTCCGACCGGCTCGCAGTCGTCGTCGACGACGAGGTCCTGGCCTCCGCCGCGGCCCGCGCCGCCCGTTCCGCGACCCGTCTGGGCGCCGACGCCGCCGTGGGCACTGTCGGCCGCCGCACGGTCGACGTCGTGCTCCGGCCCGCAGCCGGGGTGGACGTCCCCGCGGTGGCCGCGACCGAGGCCGTCGAGCGGGAGTTCGCCGCGATCGACGCGCAGCCGGCCCTCGCCGCGCGCGTCCGGGTGCAGCCGACCGGGCGGGTGGACGGATGAACGCCACGAACCGTGGGCTCGGCCGGACGGCGCTCGTCGTGCTCGGGCTCGTCCTGCTCGTCGCCGGGGTGGCGGCGATCCTGGTGCAGACCGCCCAGGGCCTGCCCCTCGTCGCCTCGTGGTGGCGCACGGTCGGCGATGCCCTCGCCGGACTCGGCACCGGGGCATCGCGTGACGACTCGGTGTTCGCGTGGACCTGCGTGCTCGGCGGTGGCGTCGTGCTCGGCGTGCTCGCCCTCGTCGTGCTGACGACCCTCGGCGGTGGCCGCGAGGGCACCGTCGTGGACAGCGACGGTTCGGCGGACGGCGTCGCCGGGGCGGTGCGCATCGAGTCCACGGCCGTGCAGCACGCGCTGTCGTCGGCCATCGGCGAGATGCCGCAGGTCGGTTCGCTCGCCGTCGACGTCTACCGGGTCCGCGGAGGCCGCGCGATCCGGGTGCGGGTCCGTCCGCGCCGAGGGGCCGCGCCGCGCGAGATCACCGAACGGGTCGAGGTCGTCGTCGCCGACCTGGACGCCCTGCTCGGTGAACGCCTGCCCGTACTGCTCGAGATCGCCCGCGGTGGGTCGGGGTCCTCCCGCCCGGACCGCGTGCACTGAGCATCACCGTGGTGCGCTCGATCGGTGGACTGCCCCGGCCGGGCGAGACGGTCCCGGTGCCGCGCATCGTCACCGAGGTCGCGCGAGGGCGTGAGGTCGCGCTCGTCTGGCACAACCAGATCGGCGGGACGACGTTCCGCATCGGACCGGATGCGCAGGCCGAGGAGTTCGTGAAGGTCCTGCCGCACGCCTACGTTTCGTGGATCAGCGGCGAGGCCGCGCGGCTGACGTGGGCGTCCCGGTACGCCCGGGTCCCCGAGGTGCTCGACCACGGCACCGACGACGACGACGGCGTCTGGCTGCACACCCGCGCCGTGCCCGGGTGGAGCGCGGTCGACCCGCGCTGGCACGACGAACCCCGGACCGCGGTGGTCGCGGTGGGCGAGGGGCTGCGTGCGCTGCACGACACGTTGCCCGTCGACGACTGTCCCTTCGAGTGGTCGACCGTGGCGCGGGTCGACAGGGCCCGAGCGGCGGGTGCCGACACGGACCGCCTGGGCCCGGAGCCGCCTAGCGACCGCACCGTGGTCTGCCACGGTGACCCGTGCACGCCGAACACGTTGATCGGTGCGGATCGGCGGTGGAGCGGGCACGTCGACCTGGACGCGATGGGCGTCGCCGACCGCTGGGCCGACATCGCGGTGGCGACGATGGCCCTCGGCTGGAACTACGGACCCGGGTGGGAGCCGCTGTTCCACCGGGCGTACGGGCTGCCGGACGACCAGGAGCGGACAGCGTGGTACCGGGCGCTGTGGAACATCGACGTGGACGACGTGGGACCTGCGACGCGCTGAACCGGAGCCGTCGTGGCGCTCGATCCGATCAGATCTTCGGCTGGTTGATGATGGGGTCGTCCCATTGGGGGAAGTCCGGGTACACGCCGGGAAGGGACCGATCAGGGAACTTCACGGTCGAGCGTCCGTAGATGGCCGTCGAGAGCGCGTTGGCGTCGTTGGTCCAGAAGGGTTCGCTGTAGACCTCGAGCGTGTACCGGCCGTTCGTCTGCGCCGAGTAGATGATCTGCCAGCCGTCGCCGGTGGTGGCCCAGACCTCGTGGTCGCCGGTGACCGTGCGTTGCTCGATGTCCCAGCCCTGCTCGGTGAAGTAGTCGATCATCGGTTGGAGGTCCCGCTGTTGGCCGGTGGTGCCAGGCGGGGACCAGAGCCGCCCGCTCCGCATGTCGTAGCTGTTCTTCGTGTCCGAACCCGGTAACGGGGCAACGCCGTCGCCGCCGATCTGTGGGATGTCGTCGCCACTGTCCCATTCCCATTCGCCGTCGTGGACCTGGAGTTGTGCGTCCCGCAGGAGTTGCTGCATGTGTTCGTAGTGGTCGCGGTAGGCGTCGAACTCTTGGTGCAGGGACATCTCGGCGACCTCGTGCTGGGTGAGGCCGGCTGCGTCGGTGGGCGCTCGGGTTCCTCCGGCGACGCAGCCGCTGAGGAGTCCCAACGCGAGGACCGCCGTCACGAGGGACCGGAGCATCGGTTCAGATCTTCGGCGGGTTGATGATGGGATCGTCCCACTTGGGGAAGTCTGGGTAGACGCCGGGGAGGGAACGATCAGGGAAGTCGGCCTGGGAGCGTCCTGCCACGGCTCGCCGGAGCTTGTGTGCGTCGTTGGTCCAGAAAGGTTCGCTGTAGACGGTGAGGGGGTTGTCGCCGTTCTCTTGGGCGGTGTACTGGATCTGCCAGCCGTCGCCGGTGGTGGCCCAGATTTCTTGGTCGCCGGTGATGGTGCGGCGTTCGATGGTCCAGCCCTGCTCGGTGAAGTAGTCGATCATCGGTTTGAGTGCCTGCTGTTGGTCAGTGCCGCTGGGCGGGGACCAGAGCCGGGTGGTGCTCATGTCGTAGCTGTTCTTCGTGTCGGAGCCGGGCAGGGGTGCGACGCCGTCTCCGCCGATGCCGGGGACGTCGTCGCCGCCGCCCCATTCCCATTCGCCGTCGTGGACTTCGAGTTGCGCGTTCCGCAGGAGTTGTTGCATGTGTTCGTAGTGGTCGCGGTAGGCGTCGAACTCTTGGTGCAGGGACATCTCGGCGACCTCGTGCTGGGTCAGGCCGGCTGCATCGGTGGGCATCTGGGTTCCTCCTCCCGCGCACCCCGACAGCAGCCCGAGCGTCAGGGCAGCAGTCGTGATGGCACGGAGCATCGGTCGCATGGTCTTCATCATGGCGTCCCCGTCGCGATGATCTTCGCGATGGTCTGTTGTGCGGTGGCATCTCGGGACAGGTAGCCGACACCGCTGTCCGGGAACATGTCGTGTCCGGTGACGGCGCTGCCGTCAGGGGAATCATCAGCGCCGAACGTTTCGACGTCCGGAAGGTCGCGTGGATCGGTGCGTCCGATCCGGCCGAGGATCGCTGTGTGGTCAGCGGACCCCTCGGTCGCGTACACGTGGTCAACGTTGAGATGCTCGGGAGTCGTGGTGTCGGTGAATCCGACGGAGCCGTACGTGACGAGCGAGTCGACCCGGTACCGAGTCTGCGCGAGCGCTTCGGCCGCGGTGGTGGACCCGTAGGAGTGCCCGAGGACGGTCAGCGACCGCGGCGCGCTGCCGCGGCTGTCGTGGATGCCGTCGAGGAACGAGGCGAGATTCGCCCCACCCGCGGTCGCGCGCGCCTGGCTGGGGACTTCGACGGCGCCCGGTGCGTGGTACCCGATCCAGGACACGACCGCGAATGACTCAGACCGGCGCTGTTTCCACGCGGTGCCCAGAAGACCGTTGGCGGCGCGGACCTTCTCGTCCATGCTGTCGACGGCAGTTGTCGCCCCGGGGACGTTGACCGTCACGTTCGACGCTGTGTCCAGGTCGCCGAGGACGACTGCGGCGACGAGCGCGCCGTCCGACACGCCGAAACCCACGAGCTGCGCCACGGCCTTCGACGGGCTCTGGATTCTGCGCGCGAGGTCGTCGGCGTCACGGAGGCCGTCTCGAAGCGCCACCACCTGCTTCCGGAACTCGTCCAGGCTCACCGCACCGTAGGTGTACGGCAGCCCCATCAGCCGGTACAGCCGCTCCGGGTCCCGTACCGCGGCCGAGAGGACGGCCCGGGACGCGATGTCGCGCTGCGCTGCCGGGACGCCGTCGAGTCCTGCGAACTGCAGCTGCGTGGCCAGGGGCAACGCCCGGACGTCGGCGTCGGTGAAGCCGAGCGCGGCCCAGGCCGCTGCGACCTCAGCCGGGGTCAGGGACGGATCGAGCAGCCGCTGCAGCCCGAGTGGAAGTTTGGAGGTGCCGGCGACGTCGAGCGCAGCGTTCGCGAGGGAACCGCCGCCAGCGGCGCTGAACGCGCTCGCGATCCGATCGATCCACGAAGTGTCGTCGGCGTTCTCGGCAAGGTAGTCGGCGAAACCGCCTGGCAAGGACGCCCCGTCGACCGGGACCCAGCTGCAACGGTTGCGGAACACAGTCCACGCGTTGCGCACACGCACGAGATCTTGCTCCGTCGAGCAGTCCTGCACCCGGGCCACCGCAGCGAACTTCCGCAGCCGAGCGGGATCTGCCCCGCTCCGTCCTCCGGACCGGCCACCGGTGCGCTGCCGGGAGCGCGCGCTGAACACCGCGGACACCGGAGAAGGTCGCTGCGGCCTGCCCGATGGTTCAGGGTCGAACACCGAGCTGCTCCAGTCGAGCACGGGTTGCAGCGGGAGCCCGCCACCGGCGCGCACCAGGTCACGGTCGGCTTCGCGCTGCCGCCACGCGGCGACGTCCGCCAACCGCTCGCGTTCGGTGTCCGCCTGCCGCTGCGCGGTCCGGACCTGTTCGACCAGGGAATCGAGCGCCGTCGCCAACCGGGTTCGGTCTCGTGACTCCGTCACCCGAGCGGCCTCGAACAGCCGCGAGTAGGCGCCGTCGAAGTCGTGCAGTGCGGCCTCGGCGTTGTTCCGTCGTGGTTGGGCGCTGGCACGCAGCGAGAGCGCCACCTCGGCTGCGCAGTCGGCCAACCGCGACGCGGCTGCGTCGTCGAACTCGATCCCCATCGTCCCCCCACCATCCGAACTGGTTGATGGGGGAAACGTAGCATTTCAGCGGTGCAGTACGAAATGACAACGATGCGCTTGTGGGAAACAACAAACCGCCGCCCACTGGGAGTGGACGGCGGTCTGGTGAGCGGGCTGGCTAGAAGGCAACTCCGCGTGCACCCATGAAGGGCACCGGGTCGGTGGTGGCGCCGTTGATGTGCACCTCGACGTGGCTGTGGCAGCCGGTCGACGCCCCGGTGGAGCCGACGAGCGCGATGAGCTGTCCCGCCGCGACTCGCTGGCCCTGGGTGACCCGGAAGCCACCGTTGACGATGTGCCCGTAGGCGGTCTGCACGCCGTTGCCGTGGCTGATCCGGACGTAGTTGCCGTACCCGCCGTACCAGCCGACGTAGTCGACGGTGCCGGCCGAGGCCGCGACGATGGGCGTGGAGCAGCCGCTCGCCAGGTCGGTGCCCTCGTGCATGGTGACGACGCCGGTGATCGGGTGCACGCGGTACCCGTAGGGGCTGATGACGTAGCCGCTGGCCGGGCGGACCCAGCCGGTCCCGGAGCCCGCGCCGACGGAACCGCCGCCGCCCGAGCCGCTGCTCCCGGTCGAGCCGCCACCCGACGACGAGCCCCCGCCGGAGTTCGCGGCTGCCGCTGCTGCCGCCGCCGCTGCGGCCGCGCGCTGTGCCGCTTCGCGCGCAGCCTTCTCCTCCGCCGCCTTGCGGATGCGCTCACCCTTGGCGAACTCGGCTTCGGTCCGGACGCGGCCGGAGGTCAGGGTCGCGAGCTGGGCGTCGAGTCGGGCCTTGTTGGACTGCTGCTCGTCGTAGGCGGCCTGCACGGCGTCGGATGCCGCCTGGGCTTCCTGCATACGGTCTTCGGCCTCGGCAGCGAGGTCGCCCAGCGCTTCGGCGGCGCGGTCGGCCTGCGCCTCGAGCGAGCTGGCGACGGCGGCGTCGGCGCTCGCGGCGGCCTGGACACGCTCGGCCTGCTCGGAGAGCTTGCTCAGCGCACCGAGGTTGTACAGCAGATCACTGGCGTCTTCGCCCTGGGTGATCACCGAGGTGGTGACGTCGGCGCCCCCGGAGCGGGACATCTGCGCGGCGAACTGCCCGGCCTGCGCGGCGCTCTGGTCGGCGACCTTCGCATGCTCCTTCGCGTCGGCGCGGAGCTGCTGTTCCTTCTCGGCCGCGGTCTGGGCCTTGCGCTGCGCCTTGTAGAACACGTCACCGAGCTTCTTGGCCTTGGCCTCGGCGGCGTCGACCTTGGCGTCGAGCTCGCTGATGATGCCCCGGATCTCGGTGATCTGCCCCTGCTTCGCGGATTCCTTGCCGCGGGCGGACTGCACTTCGTCCCACGTGGGGTAGGTCACCGCCTGCGCGGCCGGAGCGTCGGCGATGACCGTGCCGACGAGGCCCGCGAGCGCCAGACCGGTGACGGCGAGGCGCAGGCGCACGGGGACACGGTGGGCGCGGGGGCTGGTGGGGCGAGACATCGAGCACGAGCCTATACATCCGTACAGCGAGCATCGGGCGGCAACGCGCCGCTGTGGACAACTTCAGCAGTGCATCAGAAGCCGCGGTCGCGTCGGATGACGTCGGCGCTCCCGACGACGTCGCGCCGCAGGATGGCCTGCCCCGCGGTGCCGGCGTAGTCGTAGACGTCGAAACCGGTGCAGTGGGTGATCGTCGCCGGGGGCCCGAGCGAGTCCTCGACCGCGGTGGTCCAGAGGTCGTGCGACCCGACCACCACGAAGCTCGGGTCGGCGTCGCGGTAGGCCCCGAGGTCGACGAGCCAGGGGTACGTCTCGAAGGTGTCCCGGACCTGCAGCAGCCCGACGTTCCTCGACGCGTAGGTGGCGAGGGGCCGGACGGTCCAGAACTGCCCGACGCCGGTGACCTGGCGCCCGTCGGCCCAACGGTCCAGGCACGCCGCCGCCGGGTACCGCGCGGTCGCCACGGCGTGGGCGGTGCCGGGGGCCACGGCGATCCCGGTCGCGAGCACGGCGGCCATCGCGACCGCCACCCCGGCCCGGACCCCGCGGTGCGGGCGGTGCACGCGGGTGCGGCGGACCGCGGTGCGGGTGAGCTCGGCCACGGCGACGAGCGCGAGAAGCGGTGCGGTCACGATCGGCTGCAGGTAGCGCGGGGTCTCGGACCCGGCGACGACGACCCCGACGGACACGGCGACGACGGTCACCAGGGGCAGCAGGGTCGCGACCAGCACGGTGCGTGCCGTGCGGACCCGCCAGGCCCAGACCGTACCCCCGACGGTGACGAGCACCCCGGCGAACAGCAGCAGGAGCCCGAGATCGCCCGGTGCCGTGCCCGCCCGGTCGTCGGTCAGCGCCGCGAAGAACCGCAGGGTCTCCCCGGCCCGCGACGGCTGCACGTACGTCGCCGGGTCGAGGGAGACGAACGGCCGCAGCGGTATCCGCACCAGGTACCCGACGACAGATCCGACCGTGACGGCACCGGCGAGCAGCGCGGCCGGACGCCACGGCACCCGCCGCGCCAGCACGAGGAGCCCGAGGGTGACGACGACGGGAGCGGCGGACCACGGCACGTACAGCGGGTTCGACGCGGTCGTGCACGCGGCGACGAGTCCGAGCACCACGAGCAGGGGCACCGACGCCCGGCCGAGGCGCACCGCCCGCAGCACGAGCACCGCGGTGCCGAGCATCGCCAGCACGGCGCCGTAGTAGTAGGTCGTGGTGAGCAGCAGGGACGCCAGCTCGAGCGACGTGGCCGTCGCCGACGACTCGGTCAGCACCAGCAGGGTGGCCAGACCGAGCGCCCCGGCCGACACCGCGATCCGGGCGGGGCGCCCGGCGGACGGCATCAGCTCGTTCGCGGCCGCCCGCACCAGGGCGTAGACGGCGAGGAGCACGAGCACCCCGTTCAGCGCCAGGGCCTGCTGCGGCGTGGCGGTCACCAGCGAGCAGAACAGGTACACGGGCAGCTCGGGGAAGAAGAACAGCGCGGGCGACATGGCCCACTCGAACGGCTGGCCGGCCTGCAGCGAGCGCTGGACGAGCGGCAGCAGCACCGAATCGCCGTCGTACCAGAGCAACGCCACCCGCTCCGTCGCGATGACGTGGCGCAGGGCGACGACGGCCAGGGCCAGCGCGACCAGGCCGCCCAGGGCCTCCCGTCCGATCGTGACGGCCACCTCGCCGGGCCGCCGGTCGCCGGACGGAGCCGGCTCCACGGCGGGGCGGCGCGGTGCTCGGGACATGCCCCGGAGCGTACCGAGGCCGCCTCGGTGCCGGCACCCCGCGGCCCACAGGCTGGGGGAGCGCGTTGCGGGTCCGACCGACTACCCTTGTGGGCTGTGACCGACGCGCGCGAACAGTTGATCCAGTACATCTCCTCCGAAGCGGTGTTCCACGGCGACTTCACCCTGACCAGCGGGAAGAAGGCGACGTACTACATCGACCTGCGGAAGGTCAGCCTGGACCACCGCGTCGCGCCGCTGATCGGGCAGGTCATGACCGAGCTCGTGCAGCAGGTGCCGGACGTCTCCGCCGTCGGCGGCCTCACCATGGGCGCCGACCCCATCGCCAGCGCCGTCCTGCACCAGGCCGCCGCCCAGGGGCTGACCTACGACGCCTTCGTCGTCCGCAAGGAGCCGAAGGACCACGGCCGCGGCAAGCAGGTCGAGGGGCCGGACCTCAAGGGCAAGCGCGTCGTCGTGCTCGAGGACACCTCCACCACCGGCGGCTCGCCGCTCAAGGCGGCCGAGGCGCTCGAGCGCGAGGGCGCGATCGTCGCCGCCGTCGCGGTGGTCGTCGACCGGGACACCGGTGCCAAGGAGACGATCGAGGCGGCCGGCTACCCGTACTTCGCGGCCATCGGGTTGGCTGATCTGGGGCTGACCGCGTGACCGAGGAGCGTCCGGACGACGCACGCGAACCCGACGGCACCGCCGGCCCGGCAGACGGGGACGACGGCCTGGAGGCTCGGCGTGCGTCCGGCTCGGACGCTCCGTTCCACGGTCTCCGCAGCGCTGCGGACATCTTCGGCGCTCCGCGCGGTGAGGAGGACTGGCCGTCGCGACGGGAGCGCCGCGAGGCGGAGCGCACCGCCCGCGAGACGGGCGCGCCGCTGCCGGAGCCCTTCGTGGCCGAGGGCGAGGCGGAGCCTGCTGAGGCCGAGGCCGAGGCCGAGGCTGAGGCTGAGGCTGCGGCTGCTGCTCCTGCGGCGCCTGAGCCTGCTGCTCCGGCGCTCGACGACGGCGCGACGCAGGCCATCTCGATGCCGCCCGAGTTGCTCGCACCCTCCGAGAACCCCGACGCCGTCGTCGAGCACGAACGCTCCACACTGCACGACCGGATCCCCGCCGCCGCCGACGCCCCGCCGGACTCCACCGCGCCGCACCCGTCGTCGATCGTGCTGCCGACGGCGCAGACCCACCGGGACGAACGTGCCGCCGCGTCGAAGGCCATCGAGGACGAGCGTCGCCGCGTCGACCCGTTCGGTGAGGGCCGCGCCGACGTCGACTGGCTCGGCCGCGCGACCGGGAACCACCCGGAGTCCGTGCCGCCCGCTGCTCCGGCTGCACCGCAGCCCCTCGGCGTCGAGAACGTGCTGCCGCCGACCGAGGAACCACCGACCTTCACCGACCTGCTGCGCATCACCAGCACCGGGCCGGTCCCCACGCAGACCGGCGCGCACGACCGGCCGTTCGACTGGGCGATCGGTGACGACGAGCCCGGCGAGGTCCCGGCGACGCTGACCACCGACTCGTTCGACACCACCGCACTGTCCGCCGGGTCCTGGTCGCTCGCCGACGAGTCCGACGACGAGGACGAGGTCGTCGCCGGCGAGGTCGACACTCCGGCCTCCGGGCTGCCGCAGGCACCGCGGACCTACCCGGTGCCGCCGGCGGTCCCCGTGCCGCCGGTGGTGCCCCCGGCTGTCCCGGCAGCGCCCGTGTCGGACACGGCTGCTCCGGCTGCCGTGCCGGATGCCGACGCCGCTGGTGCTGCCGCTGCCGCTGGTGCTCCGTCGGAGGCGACCGAGGCCGTGGACGCACCCCGTCGGCCCGCCGGAGACGACGTGCCGGACGCGACCGAGGGCCTCCAGGCCGACGCCCCGACCACCGCGATGCCGGCGGCCGGGACCCCCTGGTCCGAGCCCGACGCGACCGTTCCGCCGACCGCGGCACCTCCGCTGGTCGAACCCACCGGCGCACAGGAGTACCCGGCGCACCTGCCGCCGTCGGTGGGGCAGGACCTCGACGCCGTTCTGGGACTGCGTGGGAACGACACCGGTCCGCAGCCGGAGCCCCTGCCCGCCGCGGCGCCGGACGACCTGGACCAGTCCGAGTGGGACGGCCGCGAGACCAGTGACACGAGCGCCATCAAGGACCTGTTCGGCACCGAGGCGGTCGGGCAGCTCGGTGGCACCGGCTACGACCCCGAGGACACCGGGACGCGGATGATGCCTGCGGCTGCCGTGCCTGCGGCGGCCGTGCCTGCTGCTGCCGCTCCTGCTGCTGCCCCGCCACCCGCTGCTGGCGGACGGCCCGCCGGCGGTCCGGACCGGCCGTCCGGCGACCGCGACAACTTCATCAACGAGGGCTTCGCGCGGCTGCGGAACGAGGGCAAGCGCGGCAAGCAGCTGCTGATCTACGGGTCGATCGCGCTGATCCTCGTGCTCATCGTGCTGGTGTTCCTGCTGTCGAAGTGGATCCTCGGCAACAACATCGCCGACCAGGCCGTGCCGACGAAGTCGCCGGCGGCCGCTTCGGCGCCGGCGACACCGAGTGCTGCGCCGTCGGCGTCGGCCTCGCAGTCGAGCGAGGCCGCCGCGCCCGCCGCCACGCTGCAGTTCGCCACGACGCCGGCGGGGCCCGGCGAGCACCCGTGGACCGACCTGGCCGGCGGGGAGTGCCTGTCGCCGTTCACGAACGCGTGGTCGCAGACCTTCACGGTGGTGGACTGCGCGACGCCGCACATCGGGCAGCTGACCGCACGACTCCCGGTCCAGGGCGACACCTACCCGGGCACCGAGGCCCTCGCGACCCAGGCCGCCGACCAGTGCCAGTCCGACGCGGCGCTGAACGCCTCGGCCGCCGCTGCCGTGGGCGACGTGCAGGTGCAGGGTTCCTACGCGCCGGACCAGGCGACGTGGGACCAGGGTGACCGGTTCATCTCGTGCTTCGTGACGCGCTCGTCGGGGCAGCCGCTGACCGGGTCGTTGGCGCCGGGGGCGTAGGCGCGGGTCGATCGTCGGCGCCGGGGGCGTAGGCGCGGGTCGATCGTCGGCGCGGGCGGTCGGTCGGGCGGCGGGGGTCCGACGCGGGGGCCGACGGCGGGGTCCGACGCGGGGGTCGGGCGGCGGGGTCCGACGCGGAACGACGATGTCGACGTCGTACGACAGCGACATCGTCGTTCCGCGTTCACGTCCGCGTCCGCGACCGCCGGCGTCGCTCGACAGCGCGCGGGTGTCAGGCGCTCGCGGGCACCTTCGCCGACACGTCGGACAGCGTCTGCAGCTCGTCGGCGCTGAGCTCGAGCTCCGCCGAGGCCAGCAGCGCCGGCAGCTGCTCGGTGTTCCGGGCGCTCGCGATCGGCGCGACGACGTCGGGCTGCGCCTGCAACCAGGCGAGTGCGACGGTGGCGATCTCGGAGCCGTGCGCGTCGGCGATCGAGGACAGCGCGTCCACGACGGCGAGCCCCTCGTCGGTGAAGTACCCGGACACCTGCCCCTCGCGGTCCTTGCCGGCGAAGTCGTCCTTCGAGCGGTACTTGCCGGTCAGGAACCCCGCGGCGAGCGAGAAGTACGGCACGACGCCGAGTCCGTGCTCGTGCGCGAGCGGCGCGATCTCCGCCTCGTACGGCTGGCGGGTGACCAGGTTGTAGTGCGGCTGGATGGCGACGGGCTGGGCGAGGCCGTTCTCCGTCGCGATGCGGATCCACTCCGCGGCGCGGTCCTTCGAGTAGTTCGAGATCGCGGTGTAGCGGACCAGGCCGTCCTGCACGAGCTGGTCGAAGGCGCGGACGGTCTCCTCGAGCGGGGTCGACTGGTCGTCGAAGTGCGCGTAGTACAGGTCGATCCGGTCGGTGCCCAGGCGCTCGAGGCTGGCGCGGGCAGCGGCGGCGACGGTGTCCGCGGCGAGGCCCTGGAACTCCGGGTGCTGCGAGCCCTTCGTCGCGATGACGACGTCGTCCCGCTTGCCCGAGGCACGGAGCCACGAACCGGTGACCCGCTCGGACTCACCGCCCGAGTTGCCCGGCGCCCAGGCCGAGTAGACGTCCGCGGTGTCGATGAAGTCGCCACCGGCCGCGGTGTAGGCGTCGAGGACCTGGTGCGAGGTCGACTCGTCCGCCGTCCAGCCGAAGACGTTGCCGCCGAGGGCGAGGGGGAACACGTGCAGGTCACTGGTACCGATGCGGGGCATGCGGAGGTCCTTTCGTGGTCGTGGGTGCGGTGGGAGCGGACCGCACGTCTCCCGACGCTATGCCCCGATGCTTGACACGGCCCCGGCGCGAGGGGCTTCGATGGAGGGATGACCACGCTCACCGACGCCCTCGCCGACCCGCGATCCTCCGCCCGGCTGCAGGCCGTGATGGCCGCGGGGACCACCCCGGACCCCGCGGACCTCGAGGTGCTCGTCGCGCAGTGCGCCGTCGAGCCGGACTTCTTCGTCCGCGACATGCTGACGTGGGCACTCACCCGGCACCCCGCCGAAGACGTCGTGGCCCGCGTGCTGCCAGAGCTCGAGCGCCCCGAGCCGCAGGCCCGCAGCCAGGCGCTCCACACCCTGTCGAAGATCGGTGACCCGGACGCGTGGCCCGCGGTACGGCCGCTGCTCGAGGACCACGACGACGAGGTGCTCCGCGCGGCCTGGCGGACGGCCGTCGCACTGGTGCCGGACGACGAGCGGGCGTCGCTCGCGCGGACCCTCGCGGTGCAGCTCGGCGTCGGCGACCGCGAGCGTCGGCTCAGCCTGTCCCGTGCCCTGGTGGGCCTCGGCGAGGACACCGTCGGACCCGTCCTCGCCTCGGGCGCCGAGCGGGGGACCGACGCCGTCCGGGAGCACGTGCGCGAGACCGAACGACTGCTGCACGACCCGGACGCCGCATCTGCGCTCGCCCTCGAACGCGCCCGGCGCGAGGTCGCCCTCGGCCGGACGCGCTCCGTCAAGGGCTAGGGCCGTCGGGCGCGCCCGGCCGGGAGCGCCGGGTGGTCACGAAGCGTCGCCGCCACGGTCGTGGGGGGCCGCGGGGCGGCTGCGGGGCCGCCGCGTCGCGCGGTCACGACACCCCGTGGGTGGGGTGCCGGGTGGTCGCGAACCGTCGGTTGCGGGGCTCCCGGGCGACAGAGCGTGACCAGTCGGGGAAGGTGAGCGGGGTGTCGCGACCGGTGGGGCGCCGGACGGGAGGCGCGTGGCGGCGGGGCACCGGGCCTCCCGTCCGACGCCGCGCGCGTTCGCGGGCCGCGGTGCGGTCACGACACCCCGTGCGCTGGGCGCCGGGTGGTCGCGAACCGTTGCCTGCGGGGCTCCCGGGCGACGGAGCGTGACCAGTCGGCGGACGTGAGCGGGGTGTTTTGACCGGTGGGGCGCCGGACGGGAGGCGCGTGGCGGCGGGGCGCCGGGCCTCCCGTCCGACGCCACGCGCGTTCGCGGGCCGCGGTGCGGTCACGACACCCCGTGGGCGGGGCGCCGGGTGGTCGCGAACCGTCGCCTGCGGGGCTCCCGGGCGACGGAGCGTGACCAGTCGGCGGACGTGAGCGGGGTGTCGTGACCGGCCAGCCCGCGCACGCCAGCCGGCCAGCAACGCGCAGCGCGGTCAGTCGCCGTCGGGCGCGAGCCAGATGGACGACGCCGCCGCGGCAGGAAGGTCGACCAGGGACTCCGAGCCGTCGGTGGCCCGCCGCGACACCGCGATGACGCCGGCGTAGTCCCGCACCCGCTCGACGCGCAGGTGCGTGCCCAGCCCCACCCCGAGCTCGTCGAAGTACCGCAGCAGCGAGGGATCGTCGTCCGAGACACGGTCGACGGTGCCGCACGCTCCCGGCTCGATCGCACCGAGGAGGGTGCCGGGGGAGTCCGGCACGATGCCGTCCGCACCGGGGATCGGGTCGCCGTGGGGGTCGTGCGTCGGGTGGCCGAGGTCGGCGTCCACCCGGTCGAGGAACCGCTCCGACACCGCGTGCTCCAGGGCCTCGGCCTCGGTGTGGACCTCGTCCCACGAGTAACCGAGTCGCTCCACCAGGAACGTCTCGATCAGCCGGTGCCGCCGGACCATCGCCACCGCGACCTGCTGCCCGAGCGGGGTGAGCACGACGCCGTAGTACGGGGTGTGCTCGATCAGCCCGTCGCGGTCGAGCTTCTTGAGGTTGCCCGACACCGTGGACGCCGACACCTTCAGGGACGCCGCGATGTCGCGCGTCGCCAAGCCGGGTCCGCCGCGCTCGCTGGCCTTCCAGATGAGCTTGACGTAGTCCTCTGCCATGGTGGACAGGGATGGCAGGCGCATACCGCCAATCGTACGTCCCGCCTGGTACAACCAGCAGATGACCACCACCGCCCCCGTCCGAGCCACTCGCCGCCGCTGGCCGGTGCCCCCGTCGCTGCTGCTCGGGCTCGCGCCGATCGTGGTCTTCGCAGCGATCAGCGCCTGGCGGTCACGGCCGAGCGACGACTACGCGACCCTCGGGCAGACGGTCGACAGCGTCGTGCACGCCCTCGTCGTTCCCGAGGGCATCGCCGTCGCGGCACTCGCCCTGTTCGTCACGGCGCTCGGCTGGTGGCGCATCGCCACGGTCGACCCGGTCCGGACGCGACTGCGGTGGACGATGGTGGCGCCGATCCTCGTGCTCGTGGTGTGCGTCGTCCGGCTGCCCCTGATCGACTGGACCGCGCTGCCCGCGCACTACTTCCTGCTGCTCGCCGTCGGGGTGCTGTTCGTCGGGGTCTTCGAGGAGCTGATGGCCCGCGGCACCCTGCTCGTGGGGCTGCGGCGGCGCCTGCCGGAGACAGGGGTGTGGGCCCTGTCGTGCGCGCTGTTCGGGCTGCTGCACCTGCTCAACGCACTCGCCGGCGCCGGCATCGGGCCGACGCTGGTCCAGGTCGTGTTCGCGGCGTCGTTCGGGTCGACGCTGTACGTCGCGCGACGGCTGACCGGGTCGCTGCTCGCCCCGGTGCTGCTGCACGCCTTCTGGGACTTCGGATCGATCGGGTTCACGGCGACCACGGACCCGGGCGACTTCGGGAAGCTGACCCTGCTCGGCCTGATCGGGCTGTTCTCGTTCGGGGTGCTCGCGTTCGGCATCGTGGCCGGCGGGATCATCGCCTGGTACGACGACCGGCCCCGTCGGCTCGCGAAGCGGTGGCGGACGGTGCCGCCGATGGCGGCGGTCGTGGTGCCGGGAGGCGAGCCACGCCTCCAGGTCGACGTGGTCTGAGGGAACGGATCCGACGCACGGCGCGATGACGGACGCGGCGACGACGGACGCTGCACCGACGGGCGCTGGGCGGCAGCGCGTGGACGCGATGGTGCCCCGGAGCACAGGACGCTCCGGGGCACCGTTCGGTTCCGTGTCGGTCGGCCCGACGCTGCGTGTCAGTCGGCCCGACGGCGGAGCTGTCGACGACGGACGACGACCAGTGCGATGCCGGCCATCAGGAACACGATCGCGGCGACCGTGACCCCGGTGAGCTGCACGCCGGTGAAGGCCAGGCGCTTCGCGGACGGATCGGCCGCGGACGGGTCGGCGGCAACGGTCTGCCCCGCGCCCGCGCCCGCGCCCGCGGCTCCGGCCGAGGCGCTCGAGGCCGGCGCCGCCCCGCCACCCGTGCCGCTGCCGGTACCCGCACCCGAACCCGTACCGGCCCCGCGCCCGGATCCCGCGCTCGAGCCCGTCCCGCCGCCGGTCCCCGCGTGCGGCTTCGCCGTGGGCTTCGGGGTCGGCTTCGGAGTGACGGCCGTCGACACGATCCGCGAGACCGCACCCGTCGTCGTGTTCAGCAGCACCTCGCGGTGCTGCGGGTGCGTGAAGTCGAACATGCCGCGGAGGGACCCCGCCCGAGCGTCGAACGACTGGTCACCGATCCGGCCCGTCGACCAGTTGTCCTCGATGAACCTCGTGGTCGAGGTCTGCTCGATGGCGGTGTGGTCGACGTGGTTCTGCTTGGCGAACGGCGAGATGACCAGGTACGGCAGCCGCTGCGAGGGGCCGCACCGGTCGAGGTATCCGCCGGCGACACCCACCTTGGTCGCAGCCGAGGTGCAGACCGTGGTGTCGTTCGAGGAGTCCGTCGAGCCGTTCAGGATGGTGGGCGCGACGTGGTCGTACCAGCCGTCCGAGTCGTCGTAGTTGATGACGATGGCCGTGCTCGACCACTCCGGCGACTGCTCGATCTCGTTGATCTTCGACGTCAGGAACTTCTGCTCGTCGAGCGGGTCGGAGTAGGCGGCGTGCCCGTCCTGGGCTTCGGGGGCCTTGAGGAACGACACGGCTGGCATCCGGTGCTCGGCGAGGGCCGTGTCGAACGAGGACAGGTCGTACTGGTGGTTCGCCCGGTCGGTGGAGCCGATCATGCGGTCGCTCGTCGGCGCGAGGTGGTGCGGGTTCGACGTCGACGCGTAGTACGCGAACGGGTTGTGGTGCGGCGAGTAGTCGTTGCTGACCGACCCGCCCACGTTCGTCGTGGTGGCGTCGCACTTGGCGAGCGTGCCGGTGCCCGCGTACGCCGTCGTCGGGGTGAAGCCGCCCTGGAACCAGCCCCAGGTGACGCCCTTCGCGTTGAGCAGGTCGCCGATGTTCTTGCCGGACATCTTCACCAGGTTCGACGTCGACGTGCGGTCCTTGTCGGAGCAGTCGTCGTAGGCGGGGTCCGGGTCGGCCGTGACGGTGCCCTGGCCCGCGGCGTCCTTCGCGACGACGGAGGTCGAGGTCGGCACCGTGGCGCCGGTGACCGAGTCCACGCCCGTGCCGCCGTGGGTGTTGCCGCTGATCAGGTTGAGCGCTCCGGGGGTGGAGGGGCCGAAGCCGGTGTCCCA
Organism: Curtobacterium sp. MCBA15_005; assembly: GCF_001864855.1. NCBI lineage: Bacteria > Bacillati > Actinomycetota > Actinomycetes > Micrococcales > Microbacteriaceae > Curtobacterium > Curtobacterium sp. MCBA15_005. The sequence goes on along the minus strand of NZ_MJGL01000021.1, from coordinate 12,485 downwards.
GGCGTTGTCGCTCATCGCGTAGTTCTGGGCGTAGTTCCACAGCCCGGTGGTCGTGTTGCCGTCGTAGTAGTCCATCGTCAGGCCCGGCGATCCGTACAGCCCCGTGCAGGTGTCCACCGAGGTGCTCTCGACGAACTTGTCCATGGCGCCACCGGCGACGGCCTTCTGCTCGGGAAGGTAGTTGTGGTTCTGGTCACAGGTGAGCGCCTGGGCCGGCGTCAACCGTGACGGTGCGTAGGCGTTCGGGTTCTTCGTCAGGGTGCCGGAGGACGCGAGCGTGTTCACCGTCGGCGTGCCGCGCTCCGCGGTGAAACGGGTGCCGTCGGTGTTCGCGGCCTTCGGGTAGGTGCCGAAGTAGTGGTCGAACGAGACGTTCTCGTCGTACATCACGACGACGTGCTTGACGGGGGTGGTGGTCTTCAGGGAGTTGTCCGCGGCGGACGCCGACTGCGGGATGGCGATGGCCGTCCCCGCGACGGCCGCCAGGACCATGATGGCGAGCGCGCCCTGTTGGATGCGTCGTTCGGAAGGTCGGAACACGAGGAACCTCTCACTGGTCGGGACGGTGGGGATGGGGAAGCAGTGGGGCCGGCGGGCCCGGTCAGGTGCGTGCGAACAGTCGACGGCCCAGCCAGTCGTCCGCGTGGCGGACCCCGGGCAGGGCGAAGAAGTAGCCGCCGCCGACCGGCGACACGTAGTCGACGAGGGGCTCGTCGACCAGGCGCTTCTGCACGGCGACGAACTGCCGTTCCAGGTCGGCCTGGAAGCAGGCGAACAACAGGCCCATGTCGAGGTCGCCGTTCGTGTCGGTGCCGTTGTCGTAGTTGTACGGGCGTCGGAGCATCTGCTGCGCACGGGCTTCGGCCGTGCGCGGGTTCGCCAACCGGATGTGCGCGTCCATCTGGATCACGTCGCCGGTCGGGTCGTCCTGGTACCGCGGGTCGTCGAACTCGCCGCTGCGGGTGAGCGGGGCGCCGGAGTCGCGATGGCGGCCGATCATGTTCTCCTGCTCGTGCAGCGAGACGCGGTCCCAGAACTCGACGAACATCCGGATGGTCCGCACGACGTGGTAGCTGCCCCCGGTGACCCAGTCGGGTTCGCCGTCCTGTCCGCCGCGGGTCCAGACCAGGTCGTCCATCACGCTTCGGTCGGCGGTGGAGGGGTTGCCCGTGCCGTCCTTGAACCCGAGCAGGTTGCGCGGGGTGCCGGAGGGGCGCGGCGGCGAGGCGAAACCGTCCTGCCGCCAGCGCACCTGCATGCCGCCGCGGGTGGCCCGGGCGATGTCGCGGACGGCGTGCAGGACGGTGTCGGTGTTGTGCGCGCACACCTGGAGCAGCAGGTCGCCGTCCGAGACCGACCGGTCGAGGTCGTCGTTCGGGAAGTCCTCCATCGTCCGCAACCGCGCCGGGCGCTGCCCCGCCAGACCGTACCGGTGGTCGAACAGCGAGGCACCCACGCTCGCCGTCACGGTGAGCCCGTCGGCCGCGACCTCCGGTCCGAGCACGCCGGAGTCGGCCGGCGGCGCGGTGATCCCGACGTCGGCGGGCGTGCCGCCGCGGGTGAGGAAACGGGCCCGCTCGGTGATCGTCCGGAGCAGGCCGGCCAGGTCCCCGCGGCTGGCCGCGGTCACGTCGAACGCCAGGAACGCCGACTGTCGCTGCGCCGGTGTGGTGATCCCGGCCTGGTGGGCGCCGTGGAACGCGTACGAGGCCGCGTCGGCACCGCCGGTGGTCGCGGCTGCTGTCTGGAGGCCCGTCCCGCCCCCGGCGGTCAGGCCCGCTGCCGCTGCAGCGGCTCCGGCACCGGCCCCGACCGCGCTGGTCAGGAACGCGCGACGGCCGAGCCCGCGGGCTCCCGTGGTCGACGGTTCCCGGTCGTCCGGACCACCGGCTGGGCACGCGCTGCCGTCGACGGACAGCCCGAGGCTGGCGTGCGCCTCGGCCATCCGTCGGTACGTCGCCGCGTCCATCCCGCGTGGGTGCTGCCGGCGCCGGGGGTCCTGCTGGATCTGGTGCCCCTGCGGGCCCTGGCACTGCGGTCGTTCGGTCACGAGGTCCTCCTCGGGTCGCAGATGGCGGCGACGGGGGCGAGCCGCTCGAGTGCGGCGTCGAGGTCGGCGTCGAGGTGCTCGCGGTCGGTCCGGCCGAGGCCGTCGAGGGTGTCCCAGCTGCCGTCGGTCCGTCGGTGCGATGCGACGTCGGCGCGGAGGGTCGCCAGCGCACGATCGGTGGCCGGCAACCCCGGGTATCGGGTCCGCAGGATCGGCCGGAGCGGCTCGAGCGCGTGTTCCGTCCCGCTGATGTTCGCGTCGATCGTGGCCAGAGCCGTGTGGCTGCCGGCGTCGGTGGCCCCGGTCGCCTCGAAGCGCAGCGCGTTCTCGAGGATCTCGTGCGCGCGCAGGCCGACGTCGAGCGGGTCGACCCGCTGGGTGGGGAACGTCCGGCGCAGGTGCGCGACCGCGGCGACCAGGGCGTCGGCCGGCGCGACGGCACGGCTGCTGGGGCCGCCCGACCACAGCAGTGCCTCGACACGGTGGAACCCGGCCAGGTGCTGGTCGTCGAGCGCGGTCCGTCCGGCTGCGGGGACGCCGTCGATCGCGGTGTCGTCGTCGCCGAACGCCCCGTAGGCGGCTCCGAGCTGCTCGTACTCGCGGTGACCGACCAGCCAGTCCCGCTGCGCCGCCCGGACGTCGCCTGCACGGACGTCGGCGTCGAGCGCACGCACGTCGTCGAGCAGCGCCGGCAGGCGGCTCTCGATCCAGGTGCCGTAGGACTTCGCAGCGGGGATCAGGTCGTCGCGGGTGACCGGGACGATCCCCGGGGTCTCGTCGCTGACGTGGGCGGCACCGCGCAGGTGGACGACCGGTCCGGTGCTCGGGTTCGCGTCGGCGGGCAGGCAACGGAAGCGGTACTGGCCGCGTGGGAGTCGGACGCCGTAGTCGTGCGTCGCGCCTGCCCCCAGCCCCTCTGCGTCGAGGTAGACCGCGCCGCTCGTGGGGTCGACCAGCTGCACCTCGATCCCGGCGACGGACGTGTTGTGGATCCGGAACGTCTGCGGGCCGGCGAGGGCGCGGTCCGGACTCGCCGGCCACCCCGCACCGCAGGCGTCGGTGCCGGCCTGCACGGAGGCCGCCGCCGTGTGCGGCGCCGACGAGGGGACCAGGTGCGGCGCGACGATCGCGGTCCCCACGAGCGCTCCGAGCGCGCCGACGACCACTGCCGTCGTGGCACGAACCGACATCGGCACCGATGACCCCATCCTGTAGCGATTCACAGAAAACCCTGATCAGACCCGCTTTGGGCTCCAATCAGGGCAACCTTAGGATCGCTCCCGGGGTAGTTTTCCCGTCGTTCACCGGGGAACGGTTCTGTTCACCCGATCGTCATCAGGGCGGTCGGCGGCAACCGACCCGCCGTCGGGCTCGCGCTAGAGCTCGACCTCGAAGGGCTCGGTGCGCACGAGCTCGTGCACGCCGGAGATGACCTCGCTCGGGCGGAACGGGTACCGGTCGATCTCCGCCTGGTCGCTGATGCCCGTCATCACGAGCACGGTGTGCAGCCCCGCCTCGATGCCGGCCTGCACGTCGGTGTCCATGCGGTCGCCGATCATGCCGGTGTTCTCGGAGTGCGCCCCGATCCGGTTCATCGCGGAGCGGAACATCATCGGGTTCGGCTTGCCCACCACGTAGGGCTGCTTGCCGGTGGCCTTCTCGATCATCGCGGCGATGGCGCCGGTCGCCGGCAGGACCCCCTCGGCGCTCGGGCCGGTGGCGTCGGGGTTCGTCACGATGAAGCGGGCGCCGGCGCGGATGAGCCGGACGGCCTTGGTGATCGCCTCGAACGAGTAGTTGCGGGTCTCGCCGACGACGACGTAGTCGGGAGCGGTCTCGGTCATGATGAACCCGGCTTCGTGCAGAGCGGTCGTCATGCCGGCCTCGCCGATGACGAACGCCGAGCCGCCGGGCATCTGTGACTTGCAGAAGTCCGCGGTCGCGAGCGCACTCGTCCAGATCCGCTCCTCGGGCACGTGCAGGCCCGAGCCGCGGAGCCGGGCGCTGAGGTCGCGCGGCGTGAAGATCGAGTTGTTCGTCAGCACGAGGAACTCGGTGCCGTCGTCGAGCCACTGCTGGATGAGCTCCGGAGCGCCGGGGAGCGCCTGGTTCTCGTGGACGAGCACGCCGTCCATGTCGGTCAGCCAGCACTCGACGTCGTCTCGGGTCGCCATGGCCCTCACCCTACTGCGCAGGGGTTCGCGCCTGCCGTCTCGAGGCTCGGCAATCACCATCAGCGATATGCGGAACATGAATAATTGTTGTTACATGCAATGTGTGCGTACGCTGCCGGTCGGGGCGGTCCTCGTCCCCCCGATCTGCGGGACATCAGCCTCGCGAGAACAAGGAGACCCATGCGATCTCGAAGTAGAGCGCGCATCGCCGTGTCGACGCTGGCCACCGCTGGCGTCGTCCTCGGTCTTGTCCTGCCGACCGCCTCGATGGCGGCGAGCGAGCCGGAAGGGCCCGACGGCACCGCGTCCGCCGCGCCGCAGAGCACGGTCGCCGTCGCGATCGACGTCACGAAGGACGGCAACGGCCCCTTCACCCCGTCGGACGGCGCTGGTGGCGACGCGAGCGAGAAGAACGGCATCGTCCGCACGATGGACGCGGTCACGTACCGCGTCTCCCTCAACTCGAACGGCGGCACCAGCACGAACGAACGCTTCACCGTGACCGCCCCCGCCGGCACGTCGTGGGCAGGGGTCCCGACCATCTGCGTCCGCCCCGGCTCTGCTGTCTCGGGGGCCGTGCTGACCTGCAACATCGGCACGCTCGGAGAAGGCCGGACGGTCTCCGTGCCGATCGTCCTCGACGTCTCGGGCGACTTGCAGAACGGCGACACGCTCGCCGTCCCGGTGACCGCGACGGCGGACGAGGCCGAGAACGGCCCGGTGACCGCGGTCGCCGACGCCGTCACAGTGTCCGCAGCCGCGCGCTACAACCTGAGCAAGAACGTCCACGCGTCATCGCTCCGGACCGACGTCACCGGTCCGGACGGAACGACGAAGGGGCTGCAGCTGATCTACCCGATCGCCGTGGACTGGCAGCCGCTCGTGTCCGGGCAGGGGCTCCTCGGGTTCGAGAAGAGCGCCGGCCCGATGACGTTCACGGACGACCTCTCCCAGATCCTCGGCGCCGTGCCCTCCGATGCGGTCCTGTGGAACGGCGGCAACCCCGTCTGCGGCCCGAACGAGCCGGGTGACTGGCGGATGGGCGGCCTGCCCGGCGGCAGCGGCGGCGGCGAGCAAGCGGTCACGGACTCCGGTGCGTTCTCCTGCGAGCAGGCGGCCCCCGGCCGGGCTGTCGACGTCACGATCACCGGGACGGTCACCGACCCCGAGCACGTCCCCTCGAGGAGCCTCACGAACGGGCCGATCGCCGGCGGCGCCAAGCCCTACTTCGTGAGCGGCTACATCAGCCTCTGGATGCCCAACCCTCCGACCGGGACCTCGGTCGAGTCGGTCAACACCTTCACGCCGCTGCAGACCACGTCCGTCAGCGGAGCGCCGAACTTCCCCGGCGGCACGGAACCGACGGGTGACAACTCCGCCAAGCGCAACGTCCTCGAGTACGCAGACGGCTCCGCGCAGAAGCGGCTCCTCCGGGTCATCGGCGACGGGCAGGCCGTCGAGCGGGGCTCTGCTCGCGACGGCGACCCGTGGGCCACCCCGGGCACGCTGCTCCGGAGCGACGTCAGCGCCTCCAACAGGGGGCTGGCGTCGTTCGAGAACGCGATCCTCTGCGACACCTTCGACCGCGACACGCAGCACGTCACCCGCGTCGGCGGCGGCGGGGTCGCGGCGTTCACCAGCGGCATGACCAGCGCGAAGGTGCAGTACGCCGCGTACGACATGACCGCTCCCTCCGCGGGCCAGAAGGCGACCTGCGACGACGAGGACGGCCCCTGGTACGACCAGCCGGAAGACGTCCCCGGCGGCATCGACGCCGTCGGAGCGGTCCGCGCGACCGGTGACGTCCCCGGTGGCAGTGACGGCACGCTCTACAGCTACGTCACCACCGAGGACGCCGCGGACGGCACGCGGGCCTACGACTTCGGTCACGCGTGGTTCGGTGACCGCTCGGAGCGCTGGGCGCACGACGTCTGGTCCGACGCGGACCTCGGTGCCGGTCCCCTGTCCGACAGCGTCATCCTCACCGAGAACCTCGCCCGGATCCAGAAGAAGATCGTCGACCCGGGCCACGACGCGGCCGACACCCCCGACGAGACCACCTTCACCGTCGCCGGCGACACCGTCGACTACGCCCTGTACCCGTCGCTCACGAACGGCAACACCACGGGGAAGGAGACCTCCGTGACGGTGCGGGACGTGCTGCCGAACCACGTGACCTACGTCGCCGGCAGTGCCTCCGAGGTACCGGAGATCGACACCACGAAGGACGACGACGGCAACGACGTCCAGCGTCTCACCTGGACGACAGCGGTCCGGCCGAATGAGGCGATCGACCCGATCACGTACACCGCCGCGGTCTCGAAGCTCGCCCCGGCGGGGGCGATCACCAACGTGACGGACATCGCTTCGCCGACGGACAAGTCGCCGCAGGCCTTCCGCAATGCCCAGCGCGCCATCCAGGTCGTCGCCACCGGCGGGGTCGGCGTCGAGAAGACCGCCGTCGAGCCGGTCGTCGTGTCGGGGGATCACCTGGAGTGGGACCTCGGGTACACGAACATCGACGCCACCCCGATCGACGGCCTCGACGTCATCGACGTCCTTCCGTACCGGGGGGACACCCGCAACTCCACCTTCCACGGCACGGTCGGACTCGCCGAGCCCATCGCGGTCGCCGCCGCAGCCGGTGAGCGCGTCCGCTACACGAGCCGCGCCCCGCGCGACGTCGTGCTCGACGCCGCTGACCCGTCGAACCAGGGCGGTGGCACCACCACCTGGTGCTCGGCGTCGGCGTTCGGCACCGAGGGGTGCCCCGCCGGGCTCGCGGACGTCACGGCTGCGCGCATCCTGCGGACCGCCCCCGTGGGAGTGGGCGAGACCGTCACACACCGGGTCGTGGTCGCGACGGCGGGCCAGCGCGACGGTGACGCGTACACGAACCGGTTCGGCCTCCGCGCCTCGAACCTCGCGCTCCCGGTCCAGTCCAACCCGGCGACGGTCACCGTCGTGGCCGGTTCGATCGGCGACTTCGTGTGGTCCGACGAGGACGGCGACGGTCTGCAGGACGACGACGAACCCGGCATCGCGGACGTCTCGGTCCGCCTCACCGGCTCGGACGACCGCGGCGACGCCGTGCGCCGGACCACCACCACGAACGGCGACGGCGAGTACACCTTCGATGACCTGCGCCCCGGCTCGTACAGCGTGCACTGGACGGCACCGGACGGTCGGGAGTTCACGAAGGAGCTCGTCGGCGACGACCGCGCGATCGACTCCGACGCCGACGCCTCCGGCGTGACCGCCCCCGTCGAACTCGCCGCGATCCGTTCCGACGAGGGCCAGCTCGAGCACATCGAACAGGACCGCACCGTCGACGCGGGGCTCCTGCCCGCAACGGAGACACCGACCGGACCGCCGGTGACGCCAGGTGGCCCGGGAGTGCCCGGCACGCCCGGACATCCCGGGAACGCCGGGAACGCCGGGAGCGCCGGGTCTTCGGGAACACCCGGCGGCCGTGACGACGCGGAGGCGGCGGGAACCGGCGACGGATCCCGCGACCCGGCACGCGGTGGGCTGGCGTTCACCGGAGCCGACGGACTCGGACTGGCGGCGGTGACAGCGGTGCTGCTCCTGGCCCTGGGTAGCCTCCTCGCGGCGCGCAGACGTCGCACCCGCGGATCGAGCCAGCGCTGAGCAGTGGGGCCGCGGCGAGGCAGTCGCCGCGGCCCCACTGACGGTCCGCTCAGAAAGGGCCGGGAGGCCCGGAGCGGCTCTTGCGCGCTGCTGCCAGACCCGAGATGGTCGAGACACCGAACCGCGGTCGGCTTTTGCCCTACGCTTTTCGGGACACGTACCGAATCAAGGAGGCCCCCTCGTGCTCGTCGAACCCGGAACCCCGTCCACCGCGCCCCGACCCACTCCGGTGTCGGAGACGGAGCTCGAGGTGACGCCGCGACGACGCCGGGGCCGCCCCAACGTGCTGTCCCGCGAGCAGGTGATCGACGCCGCCACGACCATCGCGAACGAGGACGGCCTCGACCGCCTGTCCTTCCGGGCACTGGGCGTGCGGCTCGGCGTCGCCCCGATGACCGTGCACCGGACCATCGGCGGCCTCGACGACCTGCACGCCGAACTCGTCCGCCGCACCGTCGACGAGTTCACCGCGACCTTCGTCTGGCCGGACGAGTGGCACGCCGTCGTCCGCACCTTCGCCACGACGTTCCGCGACCTGATGCGCACCCACCCGCTCGTGCTCGAGTCGCACAGCCAGCGCGCCCCGCTCGCCTCGACCGAGTCCGACGCCGTCGTGGCGAAGGTCGTCGGTGCCCTGCAGGACGCCGGACTGCCGCCGGCCGAGGCGATGTACGCCTTCTTCGTCGTCTACGACTTCGTGGTCGGGCACGCCGGGGTGCAGGTCGGGCGCGGGGACTCCGAGGCCGGACGCCCCGAGCGGCACCGGCTGGTGGGTGAGATCCTCGGCGAGCACTCCTACGACGACCGGTTCGCGCTCGGCCTCGACATCCTGATCGCCGGCATCGAGTCGCGCATCGACCACCCGGACCACAGCGCCTGACCTCGGCCGTACGCTGGTCGGGTGACCACAGCGCCCGAACCGTCGCACGAGCTGACGACCAACGGGGTGGGGCCGCACCCGGAACCCTGGCCCGACGACCCGCAGCTCGACCCGGAGCTGCTGGCCGCGGGGGACTCCCGGAACGTGCTCGACCGCTACCGGTACTGGTCGATGGACGCGATCGTCGCCGAGCTCGACACCCGCCGGCACGCGTTCGACGTGGCGATCGAGAACTGGCAGCACGACCTGAACATCGGGTCGATCGTGCGGAGCGCCAACGCCTTCCTGGCCGGCACCGTGCACATCATCGGACGACGCCGGTGGAACAAGCGCGGAGCGATGGTCACCGACCGGTACCAGCACGTCCGGTACCACCCCGACGTCGAGGCGTTCCTCGCCGCGATGGCCGAGGAACAGCGTCCCGTCGTCGCCATCGACAACACCCCCGGTGCCGAGCGCATCGAGACCGCGACGATCCCGGAGCGCTGCGTGTTCCTGTTCGGGCAGGAGGGCCCCGGGCTCACCGAGCACGCGGTCGCCGGTGCCGACGCACACCTAGAGATCACGCAGTTCGGGTCGACGCGGAGCATCAACGCGTCGGCCGCCGCGGCGATCGTCATGCACAGCTGGGTCGTCCAGCACGCGGAGTTGCCCGGCGCGACTTCGTGAGCAGAAATGGTCGGGCACGGGCCCTGAACCCGACCATTTCTGCTCACGAAGCGGGCGGGGTGGACGCAGGACGGGCCTCCAGGCCGGAGTACGGGCTGCCCCGTCAGCGCGCGGCGGTGGTGCGGCGCGCGACCAGACGGGGTTCGACGAGGAGTTCCGTGGCGGCGATCCGTGGATCGGCGATCCGGGCCAGCAGGCGCTCGCCGGCGCCGCGGCCGATCTCGACGCTGCGGTCGTCGATGCTCGTCAGTCCGACGTAGCGCATCGCGGCCACCGGGGTGTCGTCGTAGCCGATGACCGAGACGTCCTCGGGGACGCGCAACCCGCGTTCGGCGAGCTCCGACAGGGCGCCGAGGGCCATCACGTCGTTCGCGGCGAAGACCGCGGTGACGTCCGGGTGCTCGTCGAGGAGCATGCCGAGGGCGCGGGAACCGGCCTCTTCGGTGGGTTCTCCCGGCAGCACCGTCGTGACGACGGACGCGCGTGCCGCCGCGGCCTGCGCGAACCCGGCCTGGCGTTCGGCCGAGGCCGCCGAGCTCGCACCGACGAACCCGAGGCGGGTGTGGCCGAGGTCGAGCAGGTGCTGCGCCGCGATGCCGCCACCGGCGTGGTCGTCGTTCGCCACGGTGTCGGCACGGGGGATCGCGACCCGGCCGCCAGCGATCACGAGCGGCATCGAGGCCGGGATCGCGAGGTCCGTGGTGGGCTCGCCAGCGATCACGATGCCCTCGACGCGCATCGAGAGGAAGCCCTCCACCGGAGAGGCATCGAGCCCCGTGTTGAGGAACCGGTCGGCGACCACGAGCCGGTGTCCCTGGTCCTGCAGGCTCTCGCGCAGGCCGGTGAGCAGGTCCACGAACCACTGGTTGCGGAAGTCGTCGAGGACCACGCCGATCGTGCGGCTGCGCGTGCCGGCGAGGGAGACGGCCGCGGTGGACGGGCGGTAGTCGAGTTCCTGGATGGCCTTGAGCACGGCGGCCCGGCGCTGGTCGCTGACCCGGGGGGAGCGCTGCAGCACGAGGGAGACGAGGGACTTCGAGACCCCGGCGCGTGCGGCGACGTCGTAGATGGTCGCGGGCTTGCCGTCTCCCATGATGCGCTTCGACCTCCGTTGGCTCGTGCGTCGATCGTAGCGGTTGACGTGACATGGGCCGGGCGGGGTCGTGGTGGGTGGCGGTTTCGCTTCGTGAGCAGAAATGGTCGGGTGCGGGGCGGCGACCCGACCATTTCTGCTCACGATCTGCGCGTGGCTGGTCCTCCACACGGGAGGCCCGGGGTGCGTTGTGCACAGAAGTCGCGTTCGGCGCGCGGGCGGTGGGCGCGGGGCGCGAACGTGGTGGTCATGCGAGCACGACCACTTCCGACACCGCTGCGCGGGCGCACGTTCGACGTCGGTGCCGCCGACCGCCTGGGCGTCTCCCGACAACGACTCCGACGGCGTGACCTGATCCGGCCGACCCGGTCCATCCGATGGGCACGTGACCGTCCGCCTGACCCGGTCCACCGGATCCGGGCGTTCCGGCCGGTCCTGGTTCCCGGGCAGTTCATCAGTCACGTCTCGGCAGCGGTCCTCTGGCAGCTCCCGGTCCCGTTCGCCGACGACGGACCGGTGCACGTCACGAGTCCCGTGCCGATCGCACAACCGCGCCGCCGCGGGGTCGTCGGGCACCGCATCACACCGGACCGTGCCCGGGTGACGGAGCGGTGGGGGATGCCGACGAGCACGCCCGCAGCGCTGTGGGTGGACTGCGGTGCGATGCTCTCGGTCGACCAGCTCGTCGTACTCGGGGACGCCATCGTCACGGAACGACGGTGCGGGACGACGATCGACGACCTCGCTGCCGCCGTCGCCCTGGCGGGCGCGCGATCGGGTGTCCGACGACTGCGCGTGGCGCTCGAGCTCGTGCGGGTGGGTGCCGGGTCGCCGCAGGAGACCAGAGCGCGACTGGCGATCGTCCGTGCGGGGCTGCCCGAGCCCGACCTGCAGGTCGACGTGCTCGACGAAGACGGTCGGTTCGTCGGCCGCGTCGACATGGCCTACCCGGAGCACCGCGTCGTCATCGAGTACGAGGGCGACCACCACCGGACCGACGCCGAGCAGTGGGGCCGTGACCTCCGCCGCCACCGCGAGATGGAACGACTCGGCTGGGCGGTCGTCCGGTGGACGAAGTCCGACCTCGACACCCCGGCGTTCGACGCGGTCGCACAGCTGAGGTCACTGCTCGCGCGCCGCGGGTAGCGTCCGCAGCATGGCGACGCTGCTCATCACCGGAGCCGCGGGTCGGATCGGGAGCGCCCTGCGTCCTCGACTGCGGTCCGCGGGACACGACCTCGTGCTGCTCGACGAACAGCGGCCCCACGATCCGATCGTCGCCGGGGAACGGTTCGTGCCCGGTTCGGTGAACGACCCGGCGGCGCTGGACGATGCGCTCGCCGGGGTCGACACCGTGGTGCACCTGGCGGGCATCCCGACCGAGGCCGCCTGGGACGACCTGATCGCGGCGAACCTGACCGGCACGAAGAACGTGCTCGAACGGGCGGCCGCCGCCGGGGTGCTCCGGGTGGTGCAGGCGAGCTCGATCCACGCGGTGGGGCTGGTGCCCGAACCTCTCGACCAGCCGGGGAGCGTGCCCGGCGACCGGCTGCCCCGTCCGGACACGTACTACGGCGTGACGAAGGCGGCGATGGAACTGCTCGGCAGCCTGTTCGCCGATCGGTACGAGATGTCGATCGTGTCCGCGCGGATCGGTGCGTTCGGGGCGCTGCCGCCGACGACCCGGGGGCTGCTCATGTGGACCTCGCCCGACGACCTGACGCGACTGGTGCTCGCGACCGTGGCGCTCCGCGATCCCGGGCACCACGTGGTCTGGGCCCTGTCGCGGAACACCGGGTCGCCGGCCGCCCTGTCCGCCGGGGAGCGCATCGGGTTCCACCCCCTCGACGACGCGTCCGCCGTGCTCGACGCGGACGCCCGTGCTGCCTTGCCGACCGACGACCTGAGCACCCTCGGCGGTGGGATGGTGCACCAGCCGCTCGGCGAACGCACTTCGTGAGCAGAAGA
>NZ_MJGL01000020.1:16065-34610 GCF_001864855.1 Curtobacterium sp. MCBA15_005 | reverse complement strand
CGGGCCTCCCGTCCGTCCGCCGCCCGGCTACAGGACCCCGATCGCGGTCGCCTGCCAGCGTCCGTGTCGCTCTTCGAGTCGCATGGCGACCGCTCGCGCGTGACTGCGCGTGTGCACGACCACCGTCGCCTCGGCGACGCCCGCCGCGGGGCGGCACACCAGGACGCTGCCGACCCGGAGCACCGGGCGCCCGCGTGCCCGCCGACCGGAGCCCCGCGCGTGCGCTGCCACCGCGGCCCGCTGCTGCAGGTGCCGCTGCACGTCGTCGCTGATCCACCGGGCGATGCTGTCGACCTCCCGCGCGCCGGTGAGCACCTCGGCGACGCAGAGCCCGAGCGCTCGTGCCGTCGTTGCCGGGTCCGGGGGACCGGTCGCCGTGGTGGGTTCGGGCGGCGGTTCGACGATCCGCAACGGCGGTGGGTGCGTCGTCGTGCCGTGATCGATGCGGCGTGCCTGCTCTGCCACCCCTGCCCCTTCCGTCGTTGGAGCGAGCGTATGGGGCGTGCAACATGCAAAATACGAACCGTTCCACCCTGTGGAGAGGGCGACGTTCTCCACAAGGCGTCGGACCTAGACTGGCTGGGTGTCGACCCTCAGTGACCTCGTCCTCGCGCAAGGCCGTTCCTCGGAAGCAGACGTGGAGTGGCTCCACCTGCTCGTGGGGGACTGGCAGCTCCTCGCCGACCTGTCGTTCGCCGACATGGTGCTCTGGGTCCCGACGGCCGAGGACGGCTCGTTCGTGGCCGTCGCACACGCCCGGCCGAGCTCCGCGGCGACGCTGTTCTACCGCGACATCGTCGGACAGGAGATCCGCGAGGAGTGGCGCGGCCAGGTGACCGAGAGCTTCGCCGGGTCACGGGTCGTCGACTCCGCCGAGCCGGACTGGTACGAGGACACCCCGACCCGCGTCCGCGCGATCCCGGTGCTCCGCCGCCTGAGCGCGAAGAGCGCCGAGACCACCGAGCGGCCGATCGCGGTCGTCACCCGGCACTCCAACCAGGACGAGATGCGGACCCCGAGCCGCCAGGAGCTCAACTTCACCGCGAGCGCGAACGACCTGTTCGGCATGATCGCCACCGGTGACTTCCCCGACCTCGGTGCGCCGGCGGGCCCCCGTCGTGGTGCGCCCCGTGCCAGTGACGGCCTGCTGCGCCTCGACACCGCCGGCATCGTCACGTTCGCGAGCCCGAACGGCCTGAGCGCGTTCAACCGCATGGGCTTCGAGGGGGAACTCGAGCGGAAGTCCCTCGCCGAGGTCACCACCGAGCTCATCGGCGCCCAGCTCGACGTCGACGAGTCCCTGCCGCTCGTCGTCACCGGCCGTGCACCGTGGCGGGCGGACATCGAGTCGAAGGGCGTCACGGTGTCGCTCCGCTCGATCCCGCTCCGCGACCACGGTGAGCGCATCGGTGCCATCGTGCTCTGCCGCGACGTGTCCGAGCTGCGGCACCAGGAGCGCGAGCTCATCACCAAGGACGCCACGATCCGCGAGATCCACCACCGCGTGAAGAACAACCTGCAGACGGTGGCGTCCCTGCTGCGGATCCAGGCGCGTCGCACGCACTCGGACGAAGCGCGGACCTCGCTGCAGAACGCCATGCGCCGCGTCGCCGCCATCGCCGTCGTGCACGACACCCTGTCGAGCGGCCTCAGCCAGACGGTGGACTTCGACGAGGTGTTCGACTCGGTGCTCAAGCTCGTCACCGAGGTCGCCGCGTCGCACAACACGACCGTGCACCCGAAGAAGACCGGCGAGTTCGGGGTGCTGCCGTCCGAGGCCGCAACGCCCCTCGCCCTCGGCCTCACCGAGCTCGTGACGAACGCCGTCGAGCACGGGCTGGACGGCCGTGACGGCGAGGTCGAGATCGTCGCGCGCCGCTTCGACGACCACCTGGAGATCGAGGTCCGCGACAACGGCGTGGGGCTCCCCGAGGGCAAGGTCGGTTCGGGCCTCGGCACGCAGATCGTCCGCACGCTCATCCAGGGCGAGCTCGGCGGCACCATCGACTGGCACACCCTGACGGGCAGCGGCACCGAGGTGACGATCACCATCCCGTTCCGCTGGTTGACCGCCCCCGCCTGACGCCGCCCAGCGGGTGGCGCGCTCGTCGTCTGCACAACCGAAGTGCATCCGCGCCCTGCGCTCGTGTGGCGCGGGTTCGCTTTGGTCGTGTCCGCCGACGGCCAGCCCTGCGGACTCCGTCGCAGCTCGCGACGCGACCGCCTGGAGGCGCGGCGGCTGCACGGCGGACCGGCAGCGGGCCTCCAGGCGGTTGCGCGAACGTCCGCACAACCAAAATGCATCCGCACAAGCCGATCACGTGGCGCGGACGCATTCTGGTTGTGCGCAGCTGCGCTGCGCCGCGCCCGCCCCGCGCGCACGACGACGCCCGCCGCCCCCGAGGGGACGACGGGCGTCGTGGTGTCAGACGACCGGGGTCAGGACGCGCGGCGAGCGCGGGCGGCGCGGCGCTTCAGGGCACGACGCTCGTCCTCGCTGAGACCACCCCAGACACCCGAGTCCTGGTTGTTCTCGAGCGCGTACTGCAGGCACATCTCGGTGACCGTGCAACGCGCACAGACCGACTTGGCCTTCTCGATCTGGTCGACGGCGGGCCCGGTGTTCCCGACGGGGAAGAAGAGCTCGGGGTCTGCGGTGAGGCAGGCAGCCTTGTCACGCCAGTCCATGTGTGGTGCTCCTTGATGTCGATGCTCGAACGGCAGGCCGGGGCCGTGGTTCGGGGGATCGGAACGCTGACCATGCATGCGGCATGGAGGGGACAACTGTGGGGAGGAGTCCGCAGGAAGCGTGTCTGACGCCCGCGAGACGCTCGGGGGAGGAGCGATGAACCACGGGAGACGCACACCACATCGTGCCGTCCAAACGACCTCCAATATCGTTCCATACTGGTAGGGCCAAATCAAGGGTTCCGATGCTGGAGGATCACTGTGCACGACGACACCCCGAACGACACCGATCCCTCCGCACCCGTCGCGCGCCGGTCGCCGGCGATGCTGGGGTTGCTCGCCGTGGTCGGCCTCGAGTTCCTCGCGCTGGTGGTGGTGACGGTCGTCCTGGTGGTCGAACTGCTCGTCGCCCCGGCCACGAGCATCGCCTCCGGCATCGCCCTCACGGTCCTCGTCGCCATCGCCGCGCTCTGGCTCGGTGCGCTGCTGAACGGCCTGTGGCAGGGCCGGGCCTGGGTGCGTTCCGGCATCATCGTCTGGCAGGTGCTGCAGGGCGCCATCGCGATCGGGGCGTTCCAGGGCGTCTTCCGGGTCGCCGCGGTCGGCTGGTTGCTGCTCGTCCCGGCCCTGCTCGGCATCACGCTGGTGCTGTCGCGGTCGGTGACGGCCGCGCTCGCGCGTCCGGCCGAGTAGGCGGTCTGGTCCGCCACACACCGGAGGCCCGGTGCCGGTTCCGAGAACCGGCACCGGGCCTCCAGTGCGTGGCCGGTCCTCAGACCAGGCCGAGCTTCTTCCGCAGGCTCGCCACGTGACCGGTCGCCTTGACGTTGTAGAGCGGCAGCTGCACGGTGCCGTCCTCGTCGACCACGATCGTGGACCGGATCGTGCCGGTGACGATCTTGCCGTAGTTGTTCTTCTCGCCCCAGGCCGCATAGGCCTTGTGCACGGCGAGGTCGGGGTCGCTCAGCAGCGGGAAGGTCAGCGCCTGCTCGTGCTGGAACGTCTTGAGCTTCGCCTGCTCGTCCTTCGAGACGCCGAGGACCTCGTAGCCGGCGGCCTGCAGCGACGACATGTTGTCGCGGAAGTCGCAGGCCTCGGTGGTGCAGCCCGGGGTGGACGCCGCCGGGTAGAAGTACACGATGACCTTCTTGCCACGAAGGGCAGCCAGGGAGTGCTCCACACCGTCCTGGTCGGGCAGCGTGAAGTCGGGGGCGGTGTCGCCGGGGACGAGACGGTCGGTCATGGTGCTCCTGTTCGCGTCGTGCGCCCACGAGTGGTCGTGGGCGCGCGAAACCCATGCTATTGTTGATTCCCGTTGCGGCACGGAAGCCGGAACATGCACCTCTAGCTCAATTGGCAGAGCAACTGACTCTTAATCAGTGGGTTCTCGGTTCAAGTCCGAGGGGGTGCACCGCAGGACGAACGCCCCGGCTCATCGAGTCGGGGCGTTCGTGCGTTCCGGGCAGGTTTCCACCCCGAAGCGGAGACACGCCCGAGGTGTGCAGGGACCGCGGATTCAGTCGGCGGGGACGTCGACGATCCGCTCCTCGCCGATGACGGGTTCGAGCGAACCGGCCGACGCGGCGGCGAGGTCGGCTGTCAGGGCGCCGAGCGCCTCGTGGGGGACCCACACCTCGAAGGTCGCCGCCTGCCCGTACTCGGTCGGGCCGAGCGTCGCGTGGTGGTGCCGGACCCAGTCGCGCAGCACGTTGTCGAGCCGCCCGGCGTCGGCGTGGTCGACGTCGAAGCGCACCTGCGTCAGGGCCTCGCGGCGGACGAGGACCGCCGTGTCGAGCGCCTCGGACACCGAGGTCGAGTAGGCCCGGACCAGTCCGCCGGCACCGAGCTTCACCCCGCCGAAGTACCGCGTGACGACCGCGACGACGTCGGTCAGGCCGCGGCGTCGCAGGACCTCGAGCATCGGGACGCCCGCGGTGCCGGAGGGTTCCCCGTCGTCCGAGGAACGGGCCTGGTCCCCGAGCACGCCGGTGACCATCGCCGTGCAGTTGTGCCGGGCGTCCCAGTACCGCCGCCGGACCTCGGCGATCACGCGGTCGGCGTCCTCGACGCCGGAGACCGGCGCGACGGTGGTGATGAAGCGCGACTTCGTGATCACGATCTCGTGCTCGACCGGTGCCGCGACGGTGGCGGGGAAGCGGCGGGGCATGCCCACGAGGGTAGCGGCGCGCGTACCGGGCACCCGCGCTAGCATGGCGTCCACGCGCCGGACCCACACTTCGCGCGGAGACGGCTGGGGAGGAGTCCGACATGGACACGGGTGATCTGAAGGGCGGGGCGCTCGACGCCGCCGAGCTCGCGCGCCGCCTCAACCTGCTCCTCGACTTCGAGGAGTCCCAGCGTGGCGCCCCGGTGCCGTTCTCCTCGATCGAGGAGTACGTCGCGGCCCACGGTGGGTCGCTGTCGCGGGCGAAGTGGACCTACATGCTCTCCGGCGACGGTCGCCGCAACCGCGACACCGAGCTCCTGCGCCTGCTGGCCGGGTACTTCGAGGTCGACGAGCGCTTCCTGCTCGAGGACAGCGAGGTACCGGAACGGATCGGTGCCCAGCTCGCCCTCGTCCGGTCCCTGCGCTCCGCCCGCGTGAGCGGCTTCGCGGCCCGGACCTTCCCCGGTGAACTCTCACCCGACGCGCTGCGGCGCATCGCCGAGGTGCTCGAGGAGGAATCGCAGCGGGGGAGTGTCGCATGACCGACGCCCTCGTCGAGGCGTTCTGGGCTCGTGGTGCCGCCGAGGGGTGGTCGGACGTCGACCAGGCCGTCGCCGCCGCCGCTGACGTCGTCGGCAAGCCGATCGTGGTGCGCGAGGAGTCGTTCCTGGCCACCGAGCCCGTGTGCGGTTTCGTGGCCACGCTCGAGCACGCGCACCTCGTGATGATCTCACCGACGGCCTCGCCGACGTTCCGGTCGTTCGTCATCGGCCACGAGCTCGGGCACGTCCTGCACCGGCACCAGGAGCACGCCCCGCAGAGCGCGTACATCCGCGACGTCATCCCCGACCTGCCCGAGTACAAGGTCGAGCGTGCGCTGGCCCGGGGCATGTTCTCGAACACCTACGAGCACGAGGCCGAGGTCTTCGCCGACCGTCTGGCCACCGTGATCCGCCAGCACCGCGGCCGCCCGAGCGCCTTCCGAGGGGTCTTCGGGTGATCATCGCCGTCGTCCAGGCGGTGCTGCTCATCGTCGGGACGATCGTGCTGCTGGTCCTGCAACGCGGGCAGGACCGCACGCTGGCGTTCACGTTCCTGCTCTTCGCCGCCACCATCGTGACGAACGTCGACCCGCTGTACCGGTGGCTCGACCCGCTGCTCGGCGGGTACAACGTCGTGACCGTCGTCAGCGACTGCCTCATGGTGGCAGGCACGAGCACGCTGCTGTGGGGCGTGGCGAAGGCGGTCGGTGCTGCGCGGCCCTGGCTCCGGAACGCGGTCGTGGTGTCCTTCGCCGTGGTCGTCGTGGTGGTCGTCGTCGCGTTCACCGTGCTCGACAAGCCCGCGACCACGACGACCTTCATGCTCGACGCCGGCTCCCACCCGGCGGCCACCGTCTACTCGATCGCGCAGACCGTCTACCTCGGAGTCGCCCTCGGCGCGACGGGGTTCATCTGCGTGCTCCGGCTCCGCGAAGCCCGGACGACCACCGACCTGGTGGGGCTGTGGGTCCTGGTCCTCGGTGGGGTGCTCGGGGTCGTGCGCATGGTCGTGGTCGTCGTGATGGACGTCGCCCACGTCGCCGGTGACCTCGACGTCACGCACGCGCTCTCGCTGCCCTACGACGTCACCACGCCGGGAGCCGTGCTGTGCGTGGCATCCGGCATGCTGCTGCTCGTCGTCGGCCACCGGGTCTCCCGCCGGCGCCGGGCCCGCCGCGTGGACGATGCGCTGCGCCGCCTGGCGCCGCTGCACGAACGGATCGGGGTGGACAACGCCTACCCGCCGACCGACGACCCCGCGACCGGGCTCAGTCGCCGCATCGTCGAGATCAACGACGGCGTCCGGCGTGCGCGGGCGTCACTGTCCGACGCCGAGCGTGCCGCCCTCGCCGACGCCGAGGCCGCGCTCGAGACCGCGTAGTCCCTCGACGCTGCCGGACAGGCCGTGTAGAGTCTGTAGCAGGTGCTACAGATCCTGTGGCCTGCCGGGTCGGGACTCGGCCGCGTTGGGGGCGGCCGAGCACCACCCGCCCGGCATCGCGGCACCAGCATCGTCGAGACCGGCGTTCAGTAGGATCGTCCCGTGCTCGTCTTCGCCGCAGTCGTCCTGTTCATCGGCGCCGTCTTCAACGTCGTCGCCTGGCCGCGCTTCTTCCAGCGCGTCGCGAAGGACTCTCGTGCCCGCGACGCCGCCGGCAAGCCGACGACCTTCTACACGGTGCACCTCGTGCTCCTGCTCATCGCGCTCGCGATCGCCGTCGCGTCGGTGATCGCAGGGATCCTGCTGCTGGTCTGAGCCGGCCGCTTCAGCCCTGCTTCAGCGGGGCACGGCAGGATCGACCCCATGCGGGTGCTGGTGGTCGACGACGAGGTCCGGCTCGCCGACGGCGTACGCCGCGGCCTCGAGGCCGAGGGGTGGGCGGTCGACGTCGCGAACGACGGCGTGGACGGTCTGTGGCACGCGCGTGAGTTCCGCTACGACGCGATCGTGCTCGACCTGATGATGCCGGGCCTGAGCGGCTGGGCCGTGTGCGCGCAGCTCCGCGCCGACGGCGACTGGACCCCCGTGCTCATGCTGACCGCCAAGGACGGCGAGTGGGACCAGGTCGAGGCGCTCGACGCGGGGGCCGACGACTACGTCACCAAGCCGTTCTCGCACCCGGTGCTCGTCGCACGGCTCCGGGCGCTCGTCCGACGGGGTGCCCGCGAGCGCCCCACCGTGCTGACCCTCGGCGACCTGGTCGTCGACCCCGCGGCGCGCACCGTGGCCCGGGGCGAGACCCCCGTCGAGCTGACCAGCCGCGAGTTCGCCGTGCTCGAGTACCTCGCACGGCACCCGGGACAGGTCCGGTCGAAGCGCGACGTCATCGAGAACGTCTGGGACGTCGACTTCGAGGGCGACCCGAACATCGTCGAGGTGTACATCGGACACCTCCGCCGGAAGCTCGACCGGCCGTTCGGGCGTGCCGCGATCGAGACGGTCCGTGGCGCCGGGTACCGCTTGGCGGCGGACGGTGGCTGAGCGGCCGGTCAACCCCCGTGCGAGCGGGCCCGCACGAAGCAGGCCACGGCGCCCCCGGTCGGTCCGTGCCCGCACCACCCTCGGCGCCGGGGTGGTCGTCCTCGCGGCCCTGGTCCTCGGCGCCGTAGCGTTCGTCGTCGTGCTGCGGCTCGTGCTGCTCGACGGCGTGCGGACCTCGGCCGAGGCCGGTCTCGAGCAGGTGTCCTCGCGGGTCGAGACGGACGGTGCGGCCGCGGTGACCGGCTACGAGGACGTCCTGGTGCAGGTGATCGGCGACGGCGGGGCGGTCCTGGCGCACGGCGAGGACGCCGACGGCGCCGCCCTGCCCACCGCCGACGAGTCCCGGTGGACCCACGACGGCGAACGCTGGCTGCTCGTGGCGGACGACGTGGACCTGCCCGGCGGCGGTGAGGCGACGCTCGTCTACGGCACCACGCTCGACCAGGCCGACACGGCGGTCCGCACCGCCGTCGTGCTCCTCGCCGTCGGGGTGCCCGTGCTGGTGCTCGTGCTGGTCGCGGTCACCTGGGCCGTCACCGGTCGCTCGCTGCGGCCCGTGGAGCAGATGCGCACCGAGGTCGAGACGATCCGAGCGGCCCGTCCCGACGCCCGGGTCGAGGTGCCGGACACCGGCGACGAGGTCGCCCGGCTCGCGAGCACCATGAACGCCATGCTCGACCGCCTCGAACTCTCCGCCGCGAGCCAGCGGCGCTTCGTGTCCGACGCCTCCCACGAACTCCGGTCGCCGATCGCGTCGATCCGGCAGCACGCCGAGGTCGCCGTCGCGCACCCGGAGCGGACCGAGGCGGCCGACCTCGCCGACGTCGTCCGGTCCGAGGCGGTGCGCCTGCAGGACCTGGTCACCGGGCTGCTCGAGCTCTCCCGCCTCGACGAGGGTGGGATCCGCACGCGGCGCCCCGTCGACCTCGACGACCTGGCGTTGGACGCGGTGGCCCGCGCGCGAGCACGGTCGACGGCCGGTGACGCGCCCGCGCGCGACGGCGACGCCCCGGCGGTCCGGGTGGACGGCTCGGCGATCTCGGCAGCGCGGGTCCTCGGCGACGAGCGCGTGCTGGCAGGGGTGGTCCGGAACCTCGTCGACAACGCCGTCCGGCACGCGAGCACACGCGTCGCCGTGTCGCTCACCGAGCACGACGGGTCCGCGGTGCTCACGGTCGACGACGACGGCACCGGCGTCCCCGAGGACGAGCGCGAGCGCGTCTTCGAGCGGTTCGTCCGTCTCGACGAGGCCCGCAGCCGGGACGCCGGTGGCGCGGGGCTCGGCCTCGCCATCGTCCGCGACGCCGTGCGGGCGCACGGCGGCGACACGACCGTGGTCACGTCCCCGCTCGGTGGCGCGCGGTTCGTCGTCCGCATCGCACTCGGCGGCTGAACAGGCGGCTTCAGGGCTGCTTCAGCACCCCGACGCGATGCTCGTCCACATGAACTTCCGCACCCAGCACCAGAAGCCCTCCGCCCGCCGCATCGCCGCGTTCGCCGCCCTGCCGATCGTCGCGGCGCTCGCACTCACCGGTTGCGCCAGCGACGACTCCGACGACGACACCGGCTCGGCCGGCTCCGGCTCGGTCGGCTCGTCGGCGACGGACTCGTCGGGCTCCGGTTCGTCGTCGTCCGGTGCGTCCGGCGTCGCGTCCACCGGCTCGAACACGGCCCTGCTCGCAGCGGTCGCCACCGCACGCGGCGAGGTCGGCTCGGGCACCGTCATCTCGGTCGAGCAGGAGCAGGGCGCCTCCGCCTACGAGGTCCTGGTCGTGACGAAGGACGGCACCGAGCACGAGGTGCACACGAACGCCAACGGCACCTCGGTCGTCGGCACCCCGCAGACCGAGGCCGCCGACGCGGACGACAAGGCCGAGCACGAGCGCTTCGTCGCCGCCGCCGACCTGAGCGTCAAGCAGGCCGTCGACGCCTTCCAGGACCTGCACGCGGGGACCGTGACCGAACTCGGACTCGACGACCACGTCGGCGCGGTGGTCTGGGAGGGCAACGTGCTCGACTCGTCCGGCACCAAGCACAGCGTGCGCATCGACGCCGGCTCCGGTGACGTCGTCACCGACCGCGTCGACACCGACGACTGACCCGGGCACCCGGCACCGGCGTCCTCAGGACTCCAGCGGCGGGCCGAGCACCTTCCGGATCGCCAGCGAAGCGAGCTGCTCGTCCGGGGTGTCGAGCAGCACCCGGTAGGTGTCCTGCCCGGCGAGGAACTCGACGCAGACGGCGTCTTCGTCGCACGGTCCGAGGCGCCACCCCTGCACCGCGTCCATCGGCACCGTCGTGCGCGTCTCGCGCTGGTAGTCGGTCTCGGCCTCGAGACGATCCGGGAACACCCGGAGGCGTCCGTAGGCACCTCGCCAGCTGAGCTGCAGGTCGAGGGTGGGAGAAACAGAGCGGTCCGGCACCCGCTGATGGTAGCGACGGGTGCCGGACCGCTCGTGTTCGGCGCTGGGGGCCTTGCGTTCCGGGGACAAGCGGAGCGCTAGCTCCCGTCGCCGTCGCGCCGTACCGAGGCGGCGGGGTCGCGGACACCGATCGGGTAGGGGCCCGTGACGCCCTCGCGCAGGGCGGCGATGCGCAGGATGCGGTCACGCTGCAGGAACCACCCGACGACGAGCAGCGGGATGATGATGACGAGCGACGCGATCGTGTACGTGCCGACCGGGTAGTCGATCGCCATCAGGACGATGACCGAGGCGAGGAACGCCAGGGTCAGCCAGGCGGTGACCGGTGCCCCGGGGAGCTTGAAGGAGGGTTCCTTCGCGAGCCCCTGCTTGGCCCACTGGCGCAGCCGCATCTGGCACAGGATGATCGTGCCCCACGCGGTGATGATGCCGAGGCTGGCGATGTTCAGCGCGATCTCGAACGCCTGGCTGGGCACGAAGTAGTTCAGCACGACGCCCGCGACGGTGAACGCCGCGGTGAGCAGGATGCCGGCGTAGGGGACGCCGCCCTTCGACATCTTCGTGGTCCACTTCGGCGCCGAACCGTTCATCCCCATCGAGTGGAGCGCACGTCCGGTGGAGTACAGGCCGGCGTTCAGGGACGACAGGGCCGCGGTGAGCACGACGAAGTTCATGATGCCGCCGACGATCGCGCCGACGTGCGGGTTGCCGAGCGACGAGAAGAACGTCACGAAGGGGCTCTCGCCCTCCTTGTAGGCCGTGTACGGCAGCAGCAGGGAGAGCAGGACGATCGACCCGACGTAGAAGACCGCGATGCGGAAGACCACGGAGTTGATCGCGCGCGGGATGACCTTCTCGGCGTTCTGCGTCTCACCCGACGCGGTGCCGACGAGTTCGATCGCGGCGTAGGCGAAGACGACACCCTGGATCACGATGACCGCGGGGAGCAGCCCGTTCGGGAACAGCCCGCCGTTGTCACCCCAGATCGAGAAGCCGGTCCGGACGGCCTCGCCACCGGCCTCGACCGGGAACGCGAAGACGAGCCAGATGATCGCGACGACGAGGAACGTCACCAGTGCGGCGACCTTGATCAGGGCGAACCAGAACTCGAGCTCACCGAACACCTTCACGGCGACCATGTTCGCCGCGAGGACGACGACCAGGGCGATCAGCGCCAGCAGCCACTGCGGCGCCGCGGTGAAGGCCGACCAGTACTGCAGGTAGATCGCGACGGCGGTGGTGTCGACGATCGAGGTCATCGCCCAGTTCAGGAAGTACATCCAGCCCGCGGCGTACGCGAACTTCTCGCCGTAGAACTCGCGGGCGTACGAGATGAACGACCCCGAGGACGGGCGGTGCAGCACCAGCTCGCCCAGGGCCCGCAGGATGAAGAAGGCGAAGATCCCGGCGACCAGGTAGGTCAGCGCGAGCGCGGGGCCCGCGGTGTGCAGGCGTCCACCGGCACCGAGGAAGAGGCCGGTGCCGATCGCGCCGCCGATCGCGATCATCTGCAGTTGCCGGGGCTTCAGACCGTGCTGGTAGCCCTCCTGCTCGTGCGAGAAGTCGTTCGCCGGCGCTCGGTTGCCACCCGTGTCGTTCTGCGCTGTCATGCGAGAGAACCTACATGCGCACCGGACCGGGCCGTCACGCAAACCCCGGTTCGGTCGAACCGCAGCTGCTGAACGTCCACACAGCCGACGGTGGCCCGATCCTGAACGACGACCGTCGTCCGTTGCTTGCATGGAGGGATGGACATCCTCCTCCGACTCCTCGTCGCGATCGGGTTCGCCCTGCTCGTCACCGCCGTCGTCGCCCTCGTCCTGCACCTGGTCCTCCGGGCGATCGCGCGCCGGGAACGCTGGGCCGGCGTGCTCTCGCGACGGACGAAGCACCCGTTCCGCACCGTGCTGCTGGTGGTCCTGCTCTGGATCGCCTTCACGTCGAGCATCCCGCGGAACGCCGACGCCTACCCGTGGCGCGACGAGGTCGCGCACGCCTTCCTCATCGTCACGATCGCGACCGGGTGCTGGCTGGCGTGCCAGGTCGCGATCTTCCTCGAGGACCTGGGGCTGCACCGCTTCCGCATCGACGTGCCCGACAACCGGCAGGCGCGTCGCATCCGCACCCAGGTGCTCATCATCCGGCGGCTCACCGTCGCCGTGCTCGTCATCATCGCGGTCGGCGCGATCCTGCTGACCTTCGACGGGGTCGAGGCGGCCGGTGCGAGCGTGCTCGCCAGCGCCGGCCTCATCTCCGTGGTCGCGGGCCTCGCCGCGCAGTCCACGCTCGGCAACGTGTTCGCCGGCATGCAGCTGGCGTTCTCCGGGTCGATCCGGGTGGACGACGTCGTCGTGGTCGAGCAGCAGTGGGGCCGGATCGAGGAGATCACCCTGACCTACGTCGTCGTGCACCTGTGGGACGACCGTCGGTTCGTGCTGCCGTCGACGTACTTCACGAGTACGCCGTTCGAGAACTGGACGCGGACCGGCAGTGAGCTGCTCGGCGCCGTGGAGTTCGACCTCGACTGGCGGGTGAGCCCGGCCGACATGCGCGCGGAGCTAGACCGGATCCTCGACACCTCGACGATCTGGGACCGCCGGGTCAAGGTGCTCCAGGTCACGGACGCCGTCGGGGGACTCGTCCGGGTCCGCATCCTCGTGACCGCACCCGATGCCGGTGGCCTGTTCGACCTCCGCTGCTACGTCCGCGAGGAGATGGTCGAGTGGATCCAGCGCACCCACCCGGACGCCCTGCCGGTCCAGCGGGTGCAGCTCACCGAGCCGAGCGCGACGGCGCCGCGGCGACGCGGACGCCCGGCAGAGGGGGACTCGCAGCTGTTCGGCGACGACGAGCGCGGTGCGCTCTTCACCGGACCGATCCAGACCTCCGGCATCCCGGAGTCCGAGCGCTGACCCGGTGACGGGATCGGCGTGCCCTGCACGACCAGGACGACGAACGGGAGGCACGGTGCCAGCTGGCACCGTGCCTCCCCTTCGTCAGTCCGGTCGCGTCTGCGACCGCCTGCCGCGTCTGGTCCTACTGGCGCGCCTTGACCGCGCGGTCGTCCTCGACGACCGTGCCGATCGCCACGATCGTCGTGGCGAGCCACGCGACCCAGGTCAGCGCGAGCCGCCAGTCGCGCGGTCCCTGGCGGGTGGTCTGCAGCACGCTGTAGCCGCTGATGAGCGAACTCCACACCGCACCGTTGAACATGAACTTGCGCACAGAGGCCTCCTGTCGTCGTGCTGACAACGCTACCGGCCCGTACATTGGAGCGCCGCCGGTCACCCTGCCGCGGTGTCTGCCAGAGGAGTGTTCGTGCGTCAAGCGGTCATCGGAGCGGCCCTGCTCGTGGTCGGCGCGGTCTGCGTCGTGTTCGGGCTGCTGCCCCTCGACGACCTCGCCGTGCTCGCCGACCGGGTCCTGCCGGTCCTCGGGTTCGTGCTCGGACTGACCATCGTCGCCGAGCTGGCCGCGGACGCCGGAGTGTTCGACCGCCTCGCCGACGTCGCCGCCCGGGTCGGTGGCGGACGCACCATCGGGCTCTGGGGTGCGGTCGTCGTGCTCGCCGTGCTCTGCACCGTCTTCCTGTCGATCGACACCACCGCGGTGCTCCTCACCCCCATCGTCATCTCGCTCGCACGGCGTGTGGGACTGCCCCCGATGCCGTTCGCCCTGACCACGGTCTGGCTCGCGAACACCGCCTCGCTGCTGCTGCCGGTGTCGAACCTGACGAACCTGCTCGCCGTCGACCGGATGGGGCTCGGCGGCCCGCTGCCGTTCGCCGGACTGATGGCCTGGCCCGCGGTCGCCGGGGTGGTCGTGCCGTGCATCGTCCTGCTCGTGGTGTTCCGGGGCAAGCTGTTCGGCCGCTACTCGCCGGTGTCCGTCCGCACGCCGAGCGACCCCGTGTTCTTCTGGGCGGCCTCCGCCGTGCTCGTCGCGCTCGTCGTCGCCCTGACGGCCGGGGTGACCGTGTGGATCGCTGCGGTCCTGGCCGCCGTGGTGCTCGTCGTGGTCGCGGCGTTCCGGTCCCCGTCCGAACTCCGGGTGTCCCGAGTGCCGTGGTCGACCCTGCTGTTCGCCGCCGGGCTCTTCGTGGTGGTCGAGGCGCTGCACACGACGGGCATCACCGACCCGATCGTGCACGCGCTGCAGGGCGGCACCGGGACCGGCCCGCTGCTGCTGCTCGGCGGTGCGGGCGCGGTGGCGGCGAACGGCATCGACAACCTGCCGGCGTACCTGGTGCTCGAACCTGCCGCCGGGCACGAGGCCGTGCGGTACGCGGCCCTGCTCATCGGCGTGAACGCCGGCTGTCTCATCACCCCGTGGGCCTCGCTCGCGACGCTCCTGTGGCACGCGCGGCTGTCGGCCGAGGGCGTGCACCTGTCGTGGGGCCGGTACATGGCGCTCGGGTGCATCGTCGCGCCGCTCACCGTCGTCGCCGGGGTCCTGGCGCTCGCGCTCTGACGTCGGCGGGGCCTCGGACCGTTCGGGTGCCGGAGCCCTGCGCGCTCAGAGCCAGTCGCGGGTCTTGAACACGCGGTAGAGCACGAGCGACGACGCGGTGATGATCGCGAGTGACGCCCAGAGCCCGCTCCAGGCACCCTCGCCCGGGAACTCGACGTTCTGCCCGAAGAAGCTCGTCACCCCCGTCGGGATCGCGATGATCGCCGCCCAGCTGGTGACCTTCTTCATGACGGTGTTCTGCCGGTTCGACGCCAGGTTCAGGGTCGTGTCGAGCACGCTCGACACCGCGTCGCGCAGCTGTTCGACGGAGTCGGCGATCGAGACCAGGTGGTCCTCGACGTCGCGGAAGTACGGCCGGATGCCGTTCGAGATCGTCTCCGCGTCACCGTGCAGCAACGAGGCGACGCTGTCCCGCGTCGGGACGACCAGCCGCCGGAGCACCCCGAGGGTCTTGCGGAGCCGGAACGACCGCCGCTGGATCTGCTGCTCACGGGGGTCGCCCGGCTCGAACAGGTCGTCCTCGAGCGCGTCGATCTGCCGCTCCAGGTCCTCGACGGTGTCGGTGGCCCGGTCGACGACGGCGTCGAGCAGCGCCCAGACGAGCCAGGGCACGCCGTGTTCGGCGATGTCGGAGTTCGCGGTGAGCCGGTGCTCCATCGGGGTGGTGTCGACGTCGGACCCGTGGATCGTGACGAGCGCCCGTTCGGTGACGAAGGCCTTGACCTCGTGCGTGATCAGGTCGCCCTCGTCGTCCGTGCCGCCCACGTCGTAGACGACCAGGAACAGACTGTCCCGGTACCGGTCGAGCTTCGGCCGCTGTCCGTGCTCGACGGCGTCCTCGACCGCGAGCGCGTGGATGCCGAGCTCCTCCTCGATCTGCTCGAGGTCGGCCGACGTCGGGTCGGTGTAGTCGATCCAGACGAACGTGTCCGGATCGGCGACGAGGTCGGAGATCCGGTCGACGGGGAAGTCCCGCTCGACCGTGTCGCCCTTGCACCACGCCCGTGTCCTGACCATGCTCGTCAGCCTACTGAGACGGCCGACCCGGGAGATCCCGGGTCGGCCGTCGCGGTGTTGCGGAGCCGCTCAGTCGGCTCCTGCTCAGTAGGCGGAGACGAGCTTGCCGTCCTCCACCTTCAGGTACTGGTTCACATCGAAGGAATCCTCGCCGCGCTTCTTGTCACCGAGGTACGAGGTGTAGCTGTACGAGACGCTCCCGTCCTTCGTGCTCGTCACCATCACGGTGCCGGCGCGGGACGCCTCGACCTGCAGCTCGGGCTTCGACGTGACGTCGTACTGCACGCCCCCGTCGGCGTCGTAGGGCCCGTACCAGGGGCAACCGCTCAGGGCCCGGAGCTCGGTCTTCTCGGCGCAGTCGTCGATCAGGTCGGTCACGTACTGCTCGGCGTCCTGCTCGAGTGCCTTGGTCGCCTTCGGCGCGAAGTCGACGTAGCCGGACGTGGCCGTGCCCACGGAGACCTTCTCGGTGCCGCCGGTGAAGTACTTCGTCCCGCCGACCGAGACCTGGTAGGTGCCGGGGTAGGCGAGGGACGTGAACTTGCCCTCGCTGATCTTCCCGATCTCCTTGCCGCCGACGGTCACGGGTGCACCTTCGAGCACGTCGGAGGCCGTCAGGGTGACCTGCTGGGCGAGGGGCTGCGTGACACGCCACTCGTCCTTCACCAGGAACGAGGTGCCCGTGCGCCGCAACGACACCTGGCCGGAGCGGTTCTTGCCGTCCTGCGTGTAGCTCAGGGTGGCGATCGCGGTGTCACCGGTCCGGGCGACCCGGCCGACGCGGATGTCCGACGGGCGGTCCTTCGCGCTCCGGAGCACCTTCGAGTCGAGCATCGCGGCGTCGTCGGGGACCTCGCTCAGGTCGGCGGCGGTGTCGGCGTCACCGCTGGCGATGGCCTGGACGTAGGACTTGACGGTCGGGGCCGGACCCCACACGTTGGCGCGGAGGACGCTCGTCGTGACCGCGCCGGCGATGACGACGACGATCACGGCGCCGCCGGCGATGAGCGAACGGACCAGGATCTTCTTGGACCGCGGGGACATCGGTGCCGGAGCGGGGGCACCACCGCCGATGAACGGCTGCGACCCGTAGGCGGGTGGTGCGCCGTACGGGGGCTGCGTGCCGTAGGGCGGCTGCGACCCGTACGACGGCTGCGCGCCGGAGTTCGACTGCGGGCCGTCCGCGGGCTCCTGGCCGGACCCGGCCGGCGGGTACGGTGCCTGCTGGCCGTCGGCCGGGGGAGTGTTCCACGCGGCGGCGGCCGGAGCGTCGGCGGCGGCCGGAGCGCCGGCGGCGACAGGCGCGCCGGGCGCGGCGGGAGCACCGGGAGCGGACGGGTCGACGGGGGCGGTGGGTGCCACGGGGGCACCCGGACCGGCGACGGGCCCGGCCGGGAACGCCTGCGGCACGACGGGGCGGGGGTCCGCCCCGACCAGTCGCGACGTCCGGAGCACCGCGGCACCACCGAGGCGGGGCAGGAGCACCGGAGCGAGGTACCGGGCGACGACCTCGATCACGCCGCCCCACAGGGCGAAGACGATCGGCGTCCACGGCGCGACGCCGATCGACCCCGATGCGTCCACGGAGCTCGTGCTGCTCACCTGGTACGAGGCGACGCCGGTGCCGAGGACGAAGAAGAGCAGACCGAGTGCGAACCACACCAGCGGCGTGACGACCCAGTCGAGGGTGGTGCGGATCCGGTCGTTGCGGCGGACGGCGAGTGCGAGCCCGGCCACGACCGAGGTGACGACGACGAACAGCACGACCAGCCAGGTCCAGCCGCCGGCCCCACCGAACACCGAGGCGGTGTCGCTGGCGGACCCGAAGCCGGAGGTCCCCACACCACCGAAGAACCCCAGCGCGGTCAGCCCGACCGCGACGTTGCCGAGCAGCAGCGGCAACGCGGAGCCGAAGGACGGCTGGGCGATGACGGCGACGACGAGGACGACGAGGGCGACCAGCACGACGAGGACCGTGAGCTGCGACGCGGCGACACGCAGTGTGCCGAGCAGGCGGGCGGCGAAGACGTTGCCACCAGCGAGGACGGAGGGCCGGGCGAGGAGCGCGGCCAGGGCGCCGATGACGAACGCGCCGAGGATGCTCCCGACACCGACGGCGTGCACCGGCTCGATGACCGCGCCGGACACCGACGGGAACCGGATCGCGAACAGGGCGGCCGCGACGTTCGTGAGCACGGTCGTGACGAGGCCGGAGACCACCGCGGTGACGAGCACCTGCGTGCGACCGAGGCCACGCGTACGGATCCGGCGGGTGAGCACGACGGCCAGGACGACCTGCGCGGCGAGCACCAGCGCGGGCACCACGGCGAGCGAGCCCGAACCGGAACCGAGGAACCCGATGGACCCGGACAGGTGCAGACGGCCGAGGTCGGCGAGGGCCACGAGCTGCGCCGGCGCACCGAGCAGGACGCTCACGCCGGAGAGCAGGGACTCCACGTCGGGGGCCGAGCCCGCGCCGAGGTCGGTGCCGGACCCGGTGGACGGAGCGGCCGGACCGCTGCCGCCGGATGCGAGCAGGCCCACGGTGATGAGCAGTGAGAGCCCGGCGACGACGTACGCCGCGACCCAACCGCCGACGGCGGCGAGCACGGCCGCCAGCCAGTCGCGACCGGACACGGAGCGCAGGAAGCGACCGAACGCATCGGACGGCTGCGCGGCGGGGGCGGGCTGACCCGACCACTGCTGCGGGCCTCCCGGCTGCTGTTGCCAGGCGGACTGCGACGGCGGGACGGGCT
>NZ_MJGL01000020.1:0-15366 GCF_001864855.1 Curtobacterium sp. MCBA15_005 | reverse complement strand
GCGACGGCGGGACGGGCTGGTTGGGCGGGTTCTCGCTCACGGCTGGGGGTCCTCTCCGACCGGGAGGCCGGCGCCGCACTCCAGCACCCGTGTCCCCCCGACACGTGCCTGCAGCGTAGCGGAACCGCCGATCCGCCGTGAATGCGCTGTCCCCACGCTGGTAACTTCGGCAGCGCGCCCGGCGCACCACGCCGGCCGTCGCACCCGACGCACGACGCACCGACGCACCCGGCCCCGGCCGGGCGGAACGGAGATCACACCACCCCATGCCTGCAGACCGCACCGAACAGACCCGCTACTCGTTCGTCGTCGCCTCCAACCGACTCCCGGTGGACCGCGTCGTCGACCAGGACGGCAACGAGGGCTGGCGGCACTCGCCGGGCGGCCTCGTCACCGCCCTCGAACCCGTGATGCGCGCGAACGACGGAGCCTGGGTCGGCTGGGTGGGGCAGGCCGAGGTCGAGGTGGCGCCGTTCGACAACGAGGGCATCCACATCGTCCCCGTCCCGCTCTCCGACGACGACGTCGAGGAGTACTACGAGGGCTTCAGCAACGACACGCTCTGGCCGCTGTACCACGACGTCATCGAGCACCCGAGCTACCACCGCGACTGGTGGAACGCGTACAAGCGGGTGAACGAGCGCTTCGCCACGCAGATCGCCGAGATCGTCGAGCAGGACGGCATCGTCTGGGTGCAGGACTACCAGCTGCAGCTCGTGCCGGCCCTGCTCCGTGCGAAGCGTCCCGACCTGACGATCGGCTTCTTCAACCACATCCCGTTCCCGCCGGTCGGCATCTACGCGCAGCTGCCGTGGCGTGCGCAGATCCTCGACGGGCTGCTCGGCGCCGACGTCATCGGCTTCCAGCGCCACGACGACGCCAGCGACTTCCTGCGTGCGGTGCGGCACATCAAGGGCTACACGACCAAGGGCACCACGATCGATGTCCCGGTGGACGACCCGGCAGCCCCGCGCAGCCGCAAGGGCATCACGGTCCGCCACGTCGAGGCCAGGCACTTCCCGATCTCCATCGACGCCGAGAGCTTCGAGGCGATCGCCCGCAAGCCCGAGGTGCAGGAGCGTGCTCGCGAGATCCGCGAGAGCCTCGGCAACCCGAAGACGGTGCTGCTCGGTGTCGACCGGCTCGACTACACCAAGGGCATCCGTCACCGCATCAAGGCCTTCGGCGAGCTGGTGGAGGACGGCCGCATCGCGGTCGAGGACGCCACCCTCATCCAGGTCGCGAGCCCGAGTCGCGAGCGTGTCGACTCGTACGCGGCGCTCCGCGACGAGATCGAGCTGAGCGTCGGCCGCATCAACGGCGACCTCGGCGTCATCGGCCACCAGCCGATCTCGTACCTGCACCACGGCTACCCGCGCGAGGAGATGGTGGCGCTGTACCTGGCCGCCGACATCATGCTCGTCACCGCACTGCGCGACGGCATGAACCTCGTCGCGAAGGAGTACGTCGCCGCCCGCTTCGACAACGACGGGGTGCTCATCCTGTCCGAGTTCGCCGGTGCCGCCGACGAGCTCAAGCAGGCCGTGATCGTGAACCCGCACGACATTGGGGCGCTCAAGGACTCGATCGAGCGCGCCATCCAGATGCCGCGTCGCGAGCGGTCGACGCGCATGCGCGCGCTCCGCAAGCGCGTCCGAGACAACGACGTGGCGCGCTGGTCGCGCTCGTTCCTCGAGGCGCTCGACCGACACGCGCCGCGGAACGCCCAGATCGACCCGTCCGCCGCCGACCCGCGTGAGCAGCACCGTGAGGCGCAGACCGACAACATGTCGATCTTCGACCAGGACGCCCAGTCCGCCAGGGCTGCCGAGGACACCCGGGAGGCACGTGATGACTGAGACCACCACCGACCAGACCGCCATCGACGCGGCCCTCGAGACGCTCGCGGCTGCGCCGCGACTGATCGTCGCCCTCGATTTCGACGGCACGCTGGCCCCCTTCGCCGACGACCCCTCGCAGGTCGGCGCGCTGCCCGGCTCGTGGGCCGCGGTCCTGACCCTGCACCGTGCGAAGGACACCGAGGTGGTGCTCGTGTCCGGGCGTCCGCTCGGCAGCCTGGCCGCGGTGACCCACGCACCCGAGGACATGGCGCTCGTCGGCTCGCACGGTGTCGAGTGGCGCGTGGACGGCCACGACGAGGCCGCGCTGTCCGATGACGAGGTCGGTCGTGTGGCACGGATCGGCGCCGCGCTCGAGGCGGTCGGCGGACGGTTCCCGGGCGTCGTCATCGAGCACAAGCCCGCGGGGCACGGGGTGCACACGCGCCGCGTCTCCGCCGAGGTCGCTGCCGAGGCGAACGCGGCGGCGAGCCGTGCGGCGCACGAGGCCGACCCCGAGGTGCTCGAGCGCGGTGGCAAGGACATCGTCGAGTTCGCGGTGCGCCACGTCACGAAGGGCGACGCGATCGCCCGGCTCCGCGAGTTGCACGGCGCCGACGCGGTGTTCTTCGCCGGCGACGACGTCACCGACGAGGACGCCTTCCGCGTGCTCGGCGACGGCGATGTCGGGGTGAAGGTCGGGCCGGGCCAGACCCGGGCCGGGTACCGCATCGCCGACCCCGCGGCCCTGACCGGGGTCCTGAAGCAGCTGGCGAGGCTCCGCGCCACCCGCTGATCGCGGGCCCGGAGCATGAGAATGCACGGGGGTGCACGGCTGGTATCCCAAAGCGTCCTAGACTCATCCCATGCCTGATATCGACGTCAAGCCGCGCAGCCGGGTCGTCACCGACGGGATCGAAGCAACCACCTCGCGTGGCATGCTGCGGGCCGTCGGTATGGGAGACGAGGACTGGAGCAAGCCGCAGATCGGCATCGCGTCCTCGTGGAACGAGATCACGCCGTGCAACCTCTCGCTCGACCGCCTCGCGCAGGGTGCGAAGGAGGGCGTGCACTCCGGTGGCGGCTACCCGCTCCAGTTCGGCACCATCTCCGTCTCGGACGGCATCTCGATGGGCCACGAGGGCATGCACTTCTCCCTCGTCTCGCGTGAGGTCATCGCGGACAGCGTCGAGACCGTCGTCAACGCCGAACGCCTCGACGGCACCGTCCTGCTCGCCGGCTGCGACAAGTCGCTGCCCGGCATGCTGATGGCCGCCGCGCGACTCGACCTGGCGAGCGTGTTCCTCTACGCGGGTTCGGTCATGCCGGGCTACGTGAAGCAGGCCGACGGCACGATGAAGGAAGTCACCATCATCGACTCCTTCGAGGGCGTCGGTGCCTGCAAGGCCGGCACCATGAGCGAGGAAGAGCTCAAGAAGATCGAGTGCGCCATCGTCCCGGGTGAAGGTGCCTGCGGTGGCATGTACACCGCCAACACGATGGCGAGCGTGGCTGAGGCCCTCGGCATGTCGCTGCCGGGCTCCGCCGCCCCGCCGAGCGCCGACCGTCGCCGCGACTACTACGCGCACCGCTCCGGCGAGGCCGTGGTGAACATGCTCGAGCACGGCATCACCGCCCGCCAGATCCTCACCAAGGAAGCGTTCGAGAACGCGATCGCCGTCGCGATGGCCCTCGGCGGCTCGACCAACGTGATCCTGCACCTGCTGGCGATCGCGTACGAGGCCGAGGTCGAGCTGTCGCTGGACGACTTCAACCGCATCGGTTCGAAGGTCCCGCACCTGGCCGACATGAAGCCCTTCGGCAAGTACGTCATGGTCGACGTCGACCGCAACGGCGGCATCCCCGTGATCATGAAGGCGCTGCTCGACGCGGGCCTGCTGCACGGCGAGTGCATGACCGTGACGGGCAAGACCGTCGCCGAGAACCTGGCCGAGATCGACCCGCCGGCACTCGACGGCGAGGTCTTCCGCACGCTCGACAACCCGATCCACGAGACCGGTGGCCTGACCGTCCTGCAGGGCTCCTTCGCCCCCGAGGGCGCCGTGGTGAAGACCGCGGGCTTCGACGCCTCCGTCTTCGAGGGCCCCGCCCGCGTGTTCGACCGCGAACGTGCGGCGATGGACGCCCTGACCGAGGGCAAGATCGAGAAGGGCGACGTCGTCGTCATCCGCTACGAGGGCCCCAAGGGCGGCCCGGGCATGCGCGAGATGCTCGCCATCACCGCGGCCATCAAGGGCGCGGGCCTCGGCAAGGATGTACTACTCTTGACCGACGGTCGATTCTCAGGCGGCACAACCGGCCTGTGCATCGGCCACATCGCACCGGAAGCAGTGGACGCAGGTCCAGTCGCTTTCGTTCGTGATGGCGACCGCATCCGTGTCGACATCGCGGCTCGCTCGCTCGACCTACTGGTCGACCCGGCCGAGCTGGAGGCCCGCCGTGACGGCTGGGCCCCGCTGCCCCCGCGCTACACCCGCGGAGTCCTCGCGAAGTACGCCAAGCTCGTCAAGTCCGCCGCCCAGGGCGCGGTCACGGGCTAGCGTCCGACACCCGCACCACCGCCACCACTCAGGCAAGGACCACTCATGCCCACGGAAGCAACTCCGTTGTCCGCGGCCGCCGGTGCACGCCGGTCGCCGGAGATCCTGACCGGCTCGGGAGCCGTCCTCCGGACGCTCGAGCACCTCGGGATCACCGACGTCTTCGGCCTGCCGGGCGGCGCGATCATCCCGTTCTACGACGAGCTGATGGCGTCGACCACGATCCGCCACATCCTCGTCCGTCACGAGCAGGGCGCCGGCCACGCCGCCGAGGGGTACGCCTCGTCGTCCGGCAAGGTCGGGGTCGCCATCGCGACGTCCGGCCCCGGTGCGACGAACCTCGTCACGGCCATCGCCGACGCCTACATGGACTCGGTGCCGTTCATCGCGATCACCGGTCAGGTGTTCTCGACGCTGATGGGCACCGACGCGTTCCAGGAAGCCGACATCGTCGGCATCACGATGCCCATCACGAAGCACTCGTTCCTGGTGACCGACCCGGCCGACGTGCCGGCGACCCTCGCCGCGGCGCACCTCATCGCGACGACCGGTCGGCCCGGTCCCGTGCTGGTGGACATCACGAAGGACGCCCAGCAGAAGTCGGCGCCGTACGTGTGGCCGCCCAAGATCGACCTGCCCGGTTACCGCCCGGTGACCAAGGCGCACGGCAAGCAGATCACCGCGGCCGCGCAGCTGCTGTCCGAGTCGAAGCGCCCGGTGCTCTACGTCGGCGGCGGGGTCATCCGCTCCCGCGCGACCGCCGAGCTGCTCCGCTTCGCCGAGGCGACCGGTGCGCCGGTCGTCACGACCCTGATGGCGCGCGGCGCGTTCCCGGACTCGCACCCGCAGCACCTCGGCATGCCCGGCATGCACGGCACGGTGCCCGCGGTGCTCGGCCTGCAGGACAGCGACCTCATCGTCGCCCTCGGTGCCCGCTTCGACGACCGCGTGACCGGCAAGGCCGACGAGTTCGCCCCGGACGCCAAGGTCGTGCACGTCGACATCGACCCGGCCGAGATCTCGAAGATCCGCTTCGCCGACGTCCCGATCGTCGGTGACGCCCGCGAGGTCCTGGTCGACCTGCTTGACGCCTGGGGCGGCATCTCCGTCGAGGACCGCGCGTCGACCGACGAGTGGTGGGCGAAGCTCCACCAGCTCAAGACCGACTTCCCGCTCGGGTACGCCGAGCCGACCGACGGACTCCTCGCGCCGCAGGGCATCATCAAGCGCATCGGTGAGCTCTCCGGTCCCGAGGCCGTCTACGCCTCCGGTGTCGGCCAGCACCAGATGTGGTCCGCGCAGTTCATCAAGTACGAGCGGCCCAACGCCTGGCTCAACTCCGGCGGCGCCGGAACGATGGGCTACTCGGTCCCCGCGGCGATGGGTGCGAAGGTCGCCCAGCCGGACCGCGTGGTCTGGGCGATCGACGGCGACGGCTGCTTCCAGATGACGAACCAGGAACTCGCGACCTGCGTCATCAACGACATTCCGATCAAGGTCGCGATCATCAACAACTCGTCGCTCGGCATGGTCCGGCAGTGGCAGACGCTGTTCTACGACGGTCGGCACTCCTTCACCGACCTCGAGACGGGGCACGCCTCGCGCCGCGTCCCGGACTTCGTGAAGCTGGCCGACGCCTACGGTGCCCTCGGCATCCGCGTCGAGAAGGCCGACGAGGTCGACGCCGCGATCGAGCTCGCCCTGGCGACCAACGACCGCCCGGTGGTGATCGACTTCGTCGTGAGCCGTGACTCGATGGTCTGGCCGATGGTCCCGCAGGGCGTCAGCAACTCCTCCATCGAGTACGCCCAGGCACTCGCGCCCACCT
Organism: Curtobacterium sp. MCBA15_005; assembly: GCF_001864855.1. Taxonomy (NCBI): domain Bacteria; kingdom Bacillati; phylum Actinomycetota; class Actinomycetes; order Micrococcales; family Microbacteriaceae; genus Curtobacterium; species Curtobacterium sp. MCBA15_005. The sequence continues at coordinate 9,139 of NZ_MJGL01000020.1, read as the reverse complement.
GGGACGACGAGGACGCCGACATGACGGGAGAAACCGCATGAGCCACGTCCTCTCCCTCCTCGTGGAGGACAAGCCCGGTCTGCTGACCCGTGTCGCCGGACTCTTCGCCCGGCGCGGGTTCAACATCGAGTCGCTCGCCGTCGGCAACACCGAGGTGGACGGCCTCAGCCGGATCACGGTCGTCGTCGACGTCGAGGACCTCCCGCTGGAACAGGTGACGAAGCAGCTCAACAAGCTGGTGAACGTCATCAAGATCGTCGAACTGGACTTCTCGCAGTCGGTCCAGCGCGAGCACATGCTCGTGAAGGTGCGCGTCGACAACCAGACGCGCTCGGCGGTGCTCGAAGCAGTGAACCTGTTCCGTGCCCAGGTCGTCGACGTGGCGACCGACTCCCTGATCGTCGAGGTGACCGGCGACCCCGGCAAGATCCAGGCGATCCTCCGCGTGCTCGAGCCGTACGGCGTCAAGGAGCTCGCCCGCGCGGGCCTCCTCGGCATGGGCCGCGGACCGAAGAGCATCACCGACCGGGTGCGCTGAGCGCCCGTCACACCCTTCCCGGGCGCCGATGGTGCCCGGCACAGACCACAGAACCAAGGAGACACACCCTCGTGACTGACATCGTGTACGACGCCGACGCCGACCTGACGCTCATCCAGGGCAAGAAGGTCGCCGTCATCGGCTACGGCTCGCAGGGCCACGCCCACGCCCTCAACCTCCGTGACTCGGGTGTCGAGGTGAAGATCGGCCTGCAGGAGGGCTCGAAGAGCCGGCAGAAGGCCGAAGAGGCGGGCTTCGAGGTCCACACCCCGGGCGACGCCACCGCCTGGGCCGACGTCGTCGTCATCCTCGCGCCGGACCAGGTCCAGCGCATCGTCTACGCCGAGGACATCCGCCCGAACCTCAAGCCGGGCGCGACGCTCGTCTTCGGCCACGGCTTCAACATCCGCTTCGGCTACATCGAGGCGCCCGAGGGCGTCGACGTGTCGCTCGTCGCGCCGAAGGGCCCGGGGCACACCGTCCGCCGCGAGTACGAGGCCGGCCGTGGCGTCCCCGTGATCGTCGCCGTCGAGGTCGACGCGTCCGGTTCCGCCTGGGACCTCGCGTGGTCGTACTCCAAGGCCATCGGTGGCCTCCGCTCCGGCGGCATCAAGACGACCTTCACCGAGGAGACCGAGACCGACCTGTTCGGCGAGCAGGCCGTCCTCTGCGGTGGTACCTCGCAGCTCATCCAGTACGGCTTCGAGACCCTGGTCGAGGCGGGCTACCAGCCGCAGATCGCCTACTTCGAGGTCCTGCACGAGCTCAAGCTCATCGTCGACCTCATCTGGGAGGGCGGCCTCACCAAGCAGCGCTGGTCGATCTCCGACACCGCTGAGTTCGGTGACTACGTCTCCGGCCCGCGCGTGATCTCGCCGGACGTCAAGGAGAACATGAAGGCGGTGCTCGCGGACATCCAGAACGGTGCCTTCGCGAAGCGCTTCATCGAGGACCAGGACGCCGGCGCTCCGGAGTTCAAGGCGCTCCGTGCCAAGGGCGAGGGCCACCCGATCGAGGCCACCGGCCGTGAGCTCCGCGCGCTCTTCGCGTGGAAGCAGAACGATGGCGACTACGTGGACGGCTCGGCCGCGCGGTAGTCTTCCGAGAACCACTCGATGACGAGGCGGCGGTGCACCTGCACCGCCGCCTCGCGATGTGACCCGAACGTTATGCAGCAGCTCTTCTCCAGCCCCGACGCCGCGGACCGGCGTCCCTCCGCCGTGCGCGCGGACGATTCCCGACACCCGTCGGCCGTGCTGCGCACCCGCGGTCAGGACCGCCCCGACCAGCATGGGATGATCGTTCGATGGCGGTGACGAAGCGAGCGGTCCACATCGGCGCCGGCAAGATCGGGCGTGGGTTCGTGGGCCAGTTCCTCGTGGCGAGCGGCTACGAGCTCACCTTCGTCGACGTCGACGAACGCGTGGTCTCGGCCCTGAACGAAGCCGGCCGGTTCGTGGTGCACGAGGTCGGCGAGATGCCGGTCGAGCACCTCGTCTACGGGTTCCGTGCGCTCAGCAGCAAGGCCGACCGCGAGCGTGTGGTGCAGGCCATCGCCGAGGCCGACGTGGTGACCACCGCCGTGGGCGCACGCACGCTCCCGCTCGTCGCGCCACTCATCGCCGAAGGGCTCGCGGCACGTCCGCTCGAGCGCGGTGACGTCACGATCGTGGCCTGCGAGAACGCGTTCAACGCGACCGACTCCCTGCACGCCAGCATCCGCCGCGCCCCCATCCTCGAAGACCGCGACATCGCCGCCGTCTTCGCGAACTGCGCGATCGACCGCATCGTCCCGGACCAGTCCGGTGTGCTCGGGCAGTCCGGCGGCCTCGACGTCGTGCTCGAACCGTTCTACGAGTGGGTCATCGAGCGCACCCCGTTCCTCGGCTCCGACGCCGAACCGCCGACGATCGAGGGCGTCACCTGGGTCGACGACCTGCAGCCCTTCGTCGAGCGCAAGCTCTACACGGTCAACACGGCGCACGCCACCGCCGCCTACCACGGCTACGTGCGGGGCATCCGGCTCATCCGCGAAGCACTCGAGGACGACGCCGTCCGCGCCGAGGTCGACGGGGTGCTCGCCGAGACCACCGCACTGCTGATCGCGAAGCACGGCTTCGACCCCGAGGACCACGCGCGCTACGTCGCCGCGAACCTCTCCCGCATCGCGAACCCGCACCTGCCGGACTCCACGGCACGCGTCGGCCGCAACCCGCTCCGCAAGCTCGGCCGTCGTGAACGCTTCGTCGGCCCGGCGTCACAGCTCGCCGAGCGCGGCCTGCCCGTCGAACACCTGCTCGGTGCGGTCCGCGCGGCGCTCGCGTTCGATGACGAGAACGACCCGGAGTCGATCGAGCTGCACGCACTCCTGCGCTCCGGGGCGACCGCGCACGCGCTCACCGAGATCCTCACGGGCCTGATGGAGAGCCACCCGCTCTTCCCGGCCGTCCGCGACGTCGTCGCCGAGGTCCTCGCGACGCAGCCGGCCGACGTCTGACGTCGACCTCCCGGCCGTCGCTGGTCTCCCCGGGGTCGTGTCCCTCGTAGAATCGGGGCATGACCACGGCAGCATCCCCACCAGACGGGTCGATCGACCCGGACGTGCCGAACGCCGTCGACACCGACGACGCCGCCCTCAGCTGGGGTGACGCGGACGACGCCACCCACGTCGACGCGGCGCACAACCCGGTGGCGGTGCGCGACCGCGGGGCCCGTGACCCCGAAGCCCCCGAGACGTCCGGCGCGCTCGTCGGGTTCGGCGTCTTCGGGGGCCTCTACCTGCTCTACACGGTGGCCTGGCTCCTCACCGCCTCGACCGCGTACGTCTCCGGCGTCGACACCGTCCTCACGCTCTTCGTCGAGGTGCTCCGCTTCCTCGCGATCCTCGCGCCGGCACTCTGGTTCACGGTGGTGCTCTGGGCAGCGCGCAGCAGCCGCACCCGGACCCGCCTGCTCTGGATGCTCCTCGGCGCCGTCGTGCTCTTCCCCTGGCCGTTCCTCCTGACGCGGAGCTTCGGGTGACCGGGGCAGTGCCGGCGACGACCCGCCGGAACAGTGCCCCCGTGGTCGCGAAGATCGTGGTCTGGGTCGTGTTCGCGGCGCTGTTCGCCTACATGACGGTGCAGGCCGTCGGCAACCTGACGCAGATCAACCAGCGGGTGGACGCCTTCAACGCGTTCCTCCAGACGACCTCGGGTGGCGACTCGCTGCAGACCAGCACCCCGTGGCTGTGGCTCGTGCTCGACATCCTCATCGCGCCGGTCGCGTTCGTCGCGGCGATCGTCATCACCCGGCGCGCGAGCCTGCCCGTCACGATCGCGGTGTTCGTGGTCGCGTTCGCGGGTGCCGGCGCCCTCTGGCTCGACCTCCAGCTGTTCGTCCCGACGCTGCTGGACTTCTGACGCGACCCGCCCACAGCCAGGAGGCACGGTGCGGCCCCGCCCCGCGCCTCCCGGCAGTCGTGTGGTTCTCCACAGGACCGCTCCCGCGGTCGTAACCACCGGCCCGCGTCGATAGCATGGTGGGATACCAACCGTCTCGAGTGAGGAAACAGCTGCTGTGTCGAAGCCGGTCGTCCTGATCGCCGAAGAACTCTCGCCCGCAACGGTCGACGCCCTCGGGCCCGACTTCGAGATCCGGAACGTGGACGGCACCGACCGTCCGGCGCTCCTGGCGGCGCTGTCCGACGCGCACGCCGTCCTCGTGCGGTCCGCCACCAAGATCGACGCCGAGGCGATCGCCGCGGCACCGAGCCTCAAGGTCGTCGCCCGTGCCGGCGTCGGCCTCGACAACGTCGACATCAAGGCCGCGACGACCGCCGGCGTGATGGTGGTGAACGCCCCGACCTCGAACATCATCTCGGCGGCGGAGCTCACGGTCGGGCACATCCTGTCGCTCGCGCGGCACATCCCGGCCGCCCACGCCTCGCTGGCCGCCGGTGCGTGGAAGCGCTCGTCGTACACCGGTGTGGAGCTCTACGAGAAGACCGTCGGCATCATCGGCCTCGGCCGCATCGGCGCGCTCATCACCCAGCGGCTGCAGGCCTTCGGCGTGACGGTCATCGCGTACGACCCGTACGTCACCACGGCACGTGCGCAGCAGCTCGGGGTCGAGCTCGTCTCCCTCGACGACCTGCTGCGCCGAGCGGACTTCACCACGATCCACATGCCGAGGACGCCGGAGACCCTCGGCATGATCTCGGACGCCCAGTTCGCCCTGATGAAGCCGACCGCGTTCGTCGTGAACGTGGCCCGCGGCGGCCTGATCGACGAGGACGCCCTGCACCGTGCACTCACGGCGAACACCATCGCCGGCGCCGGCCTCGACGTCTTCGTCGCCGAGCCCCCGAAGGACTCACCGCTCCTGGCGCTCCCGAACGTCGTCGTGACGCCGCACCTCGGTGCCTCCACCGACGAAGCGCAGGAGAAAGCAGGCGTCTCGGTCGCCAAGTCGGTCCGTCTCGCCCTCGGCGGCGAGCTCGTGCCCGACGCCGTGAACGTCGCCGGCGGGGTCATCGACCCGTACGTGCGCCCCGGCATCCCGCTCGTCGAGAAGCTCGGCCAGGTCTTCACCGCCCTGGCGACCTCGCCGGTCACGAGCATCGACGTCGAGGTGCACGGCGAGCTCGCCGAGTACGACGTCAGCGTGCTGAAGCTCGCGGCGCTCAAGGGCGTCTTCACCGACGTCGTGAGCGACCAGGTCTCGTACGTCAACGCCCCGCTCATCGCCGAGCAGCGCGGGGTCACCGTCCGCCTCATCACCGAGACCGACAGCCCCGAGTACCGCAACGTGCTGACGATCCGCGGTGCCCAGTCCGACGGCCCGGCGATCAGCGTGTCCGGCACGCTCACCGGCCCGAAGCAGGTCGAGAAGCTCGTCGAGATCAACGGGCACGACGTCGAGGTGCCGCTCGACCGGCACCACGTCGTGATGGAGTACACCGACCGACCGGGCATCGTCGCGGTCTACGGCAAGGAGTTCGGCCAGGCCGGCATCAACATCGCCGCGATGCAGATCTCGCGCGAAGCCGCCGGTGGCCAGGCGCTGAGCGTCCTGACGGTCGACTCGCCCGTGCCGGCCGAGATCCTCGAGCACGTCCGCTCGGCGATCGACGCGTCCTCGCTCCGCGAGATCGACATCACGCTCTAGGGGAGTGGCGGACATGAGCAGCGCGCAGACGATCCGACTCGCGGTCATCCGTGGTGACGGCATCGGCCCCGAGGTCGTCGACGAGGCCCTGAAGGTCCTGAACGCGGTCCTGCCGGATGACCTCGTGGTGCAGGAGACCCCGTTCTCCCTCGGCGCCGCACGGTACCTGGAGACCGGCGACATCCTGACCGACGACGACATGGCAGCGATCGCGCAGCACGACGCGATCCTGCTCGGAGCGGTCGGCGGCGACCCGCGTGACCCGCGGCTCGCCGGGGGCATCATCGAGCGCGGGCTGCTCCTCAAGCTCCGCTTCGCGTTCGACCACTACGTGAACCTCCGGCCGACGACGGTGCACCCGGCCGTCCCGACGCCGCTCGCCGACCCCGGCGAGGTCGACTTCGTGGTCGTGCGCGAAGGCACCGAAGGGCCCTACGTCGGCAACGGCGGTGCCATCCGGACCAGTACCCCGCACGAGATCGCGACCGAGGTCTCGTTGAACACCGCCTTCGGTGTCGAGCGGGTCGTGCGGTACGCCTTCGCACTGGCGGACCGACGCCCGCGTCGCCACCTGACCCTCGTGCACAAGAGCAACGTCCTCGTGCACGCCGGAGCCCTCTGGCAGCGCACCGTCGCGGCCGTCGGCGCCGAGTACCCGGACGTCACGGTCGACTACCAGCACGTGGACGCGGTCACCATCCACATGGTGCGCGACCCCGCACGGTTCGACGTCATCGTCACCGACAACCTGTTCGGGGACATCATCACCGACCTGGCCGGCGCGATCAGCGGCGGCATCGGTCTGGCGGCCTCGGGCAACATCAACCCGGACGGCACCTTCCCCAGCATGTTCGAGCCGGTCCACGGTTCCGCGCCGGACATCGCAGGTCAGCAGCTGGCCGACCCCACCGCCGCGATCCGTTCCGTCGCCCTGTTGCTCGACCACATCGGTCGCGGTGACCTGGCGGCCGCGGTGACGGCTGCGGTGGAGTCCGACCTCGCCGACCGGGGCACCACGCCGCGTCGCACGGCCGAGATCGGCGACGCGATCGCCGCCGCGGCCACGGCACGCACCACCACCGCCTGAGAAGGAGTCCTCCCCATGAGCACCGACACCGCCTTCGGACTCGAGTTCGCCAGCACCCCGTCCGCCGACCGTCGCGCGGCCGCCGAGCGCGAGCAGATCCTCGCCGACCCGGGCTTCGGCAAGCACTTCACCGACCACATGGCGACGGTCGAGTGGACGCTCGACGACGGCTGGCACAGCGCGTCGATCCACCCGTACGGGCCGCTGTCCCTCGACCCGAGTGCGAGTGTCCTGCACTACGCCCAGGAGATCTTCGAGGGGCTCAAGGCCTACCGGCACGCGGACGGTTCGGTGTGGTCGTTCCGACCGGACGCCAACGCCCGGCGATTCCAGCGATCCGCCCGACGGCTGGCTCTGCCGGAGCTCCCGGTCGAGGCGTTCGTCGAGTCGATCCGGCAGTTGGTGCAGACCGACGTCGACTGGGTGCCCTCGGCGCCCGAAACCAGCCTGTACCTGCGGCCGTTCATGATCGCGACGGAGTCGTTCCTCGGTGTCCGGGCGGCACAGGCCGTCGCGTACCACTGCATCGCGAGCCCGGCCGGTGCGTACTTCACCTCGGGCCCGAAGCCGGTGTCGATCTGGCTGTCGACGCAGTACGCCCGTGCCGGCAAGGGCGGGACCGGTGCGGCGAAGACCGGCGGCAACTACGCCTCGTCGCTGCTGCCCCAGCAAGAGGCCTACGAGCACGGCTGCCAGCAGGTGATGTTCCTCGACTCGGTGGAGGGCAAGTACCTCGAAGAGCTCGGCGGCATGAACGTCGTCCTGGTCAAGTCCGACGGCACCCTCGTCACGCCCGACTCCGACTCGATCCTCGAAGGGATCACGCGTGACTCGATCCTGCAGCTGGCCGAGGACCGCGGCCTGACCGTCGAGAAGCGTCGGGTGACCCTCGACGAGTGGCGTGACGGCGTCGCCGACGGCTCGATCACCGAGGCCTTCGCGTGCGGCACCGCCGCCGTGGTGACCCCGATCGCCGAGCTCCGGGGCGACGGCTTCACGATCGGTTCGCCGACCGTCGGAGCGGGGGAGCTCACGATGTCCCTGCGCGACGAGCTCACCGACATCCAGTACGGCCGTCGTCCCGACCCGCACGGGTGGATGACCAAGCTGACCGACGCGTCCTGATCGACCGGCGGGCGTGGGTAGGGTCGAACGGTGAAGATCGCACGGTTCAGCAGCAAGGGTGAAGACCCCCGGTACGGCATCCTCGACGAGCGCGCTCTGGTGGTGCTGGCGGGAGACCCGATGTACCAGGGGTTCGAGACCACGGGGGAGCGCGTGGCACTCGCCGACGCCAAGCTCCTCGCCCCCGTCATCCCGCGCTCGAAGGTCATCGGCGTGGGGCTCAACTACTCGGAGCACGCCTCGGAGATGGACGAGCGCGCCGGCGACGACCCGGTGGTGTTCCTCAAGCCGAACACCTCGGTGATCGGTCCGGACGAACCCATCCGCCTCCCCGCCGACATCGGACGCGTCGACCACGAGGGCGAACTCGCCATCGTGATCGGTTCACTCGCGAAGAACGTCCGGCGTGAGGACTTCGCGAGCGTCATCCTCGGCTACACGATCGCCAACGACGTGACCGCCCGTGACCTGCAGGCGCGCGACGGGCAGTGGACCCGGGCGAAGGGGTTCGACACCTTCTGCCCGCTCGGCCCCGTGATCGAGACCGAGATCGACCCGTCGGACATCCGCATCGAGACCCGCGTCGACGGTGACCTCCGGCAGGCTGCCTCGACGAACGAGATGGTGCACGACATCCCGTCGCTCGTCGAGTTCGTGTCCTCGATCTGGACCCTGCTGCCCGGTGACGTCATCCTGACCGGGACCCCGGCGGGTGTCGGACAGATCCGCGACGGCGAGATCGTCGAGGTCACCATCTCCGGCATCGGTTCGCTCAAGAACCCGGTCATCGCCCGGCACTGACAGCGCTGCCGAACGGCCCGTTCCCCCAGGTGGGGAGCGGGCCGTTCGTCGTTCTCGGGGCAGCGCCCAGCCGCGGCGCAGATGGCGACACGCCCGGGATGTGGCCCGGCTTGGCGCTGCCGTTCACCTCTGCGTAAAGTAATCACTCGTTGCCGCTGAGGCGGAGAACGGAACGGCCGAGACGATTACCGGGTTGAACACCTGGAGATGCAGTCCGGACGGGGTCCCGCTCAGGCAACCAACTCCTCGGAACCACGACCTCTGGTTGTGCGCCCAGGATGTTGTACAAGACGAATGCCTCTCTGGCGGAACCTGTGATGGGTCGAGCGGGGAGTGCGTCTGGTCCTTGAGAACTCAACAGCGTGCACATTGTCAATGCCAATTTATTGATTGACCTCGTGCCTGGTCGGCTTGCTGACTGGGTCATGAAGCAATTCCTT
>NZ_MJGL01000019.1:0-34597 GCF_001864855.1 Curtobacterium sp. MCBA15_005 | reverse complement strand
GGTCGTTGCAGGTGATTCGGTGTCGTCCGCCAGTCGGATTGGAACGACTTCTCCGGGCCTGTCGCCCCTAGGCTCGGGTCATGCGGGGAACAACGATCCGACCGACCACGGAGGACGACTGGGAGTCCGTCCGAGCACTGCGGCTCGAGATGCTCCGGGACACCCCGAAGGCTTACGGGGAGCGGCTCGCCGACGCGGAGCGGCTGCAGGAGCGTGACTGGCGTCGACGCGGCCGCCGTGAGCACGACGTCGGCGGGACCACCCTCGCCGCGATCGACGCCGACGGCCGGTGGCTCGGGACGATGGGGGTGTTCGTGCCCGGCCCCCGGGTCGGGCCGCTCCTGGTCGGCGTCTACGTCGCACCGTCGCACCGGGGTCGCACCGCCGGTGTCGCCGATGCGCTGCTCGACGAGATCGAGGTGTGGGCGGCTGCACACGGGTCGGCACTTCGGCTGCACGTGCACGAGGGGAACACTCGTGCGCAGGCCTTCTACGCCCGACGTGGCTACGAGCCGACGGGTGCGACCGAGGCGTACGTCCTCGAACCGAGCGAACTCGAGGTCGAGATGATCCGGCAGCTGCGGGGATCGCTGTGAGCGGCGGGACGGCCGGGGCCGCCGGGCCCGCCGTGCGGTGGCTGCTGCTCGATGTGGGCGGGGTCCTCGAACTCGTCGACGACGCCGCCTGGCCCGGACGCTTCCGGGCGCGGTGGGCCGAGCGTCTCGGGATGACGACGGACGACTTCTCCGCTCGCCTCGTCGCGGCCGACCTGCCCGACGCCTCCCGTCGGACCGGCGTCGTCGACCGGTACTGGGGCGCGATCGGTACGGCGCTCGGGCTGGGGGCCGACCAGCTCGCCGTCATGCGGGCCGACTTCTGGGATGCGTACTGCGGAACCCTGAACCAGCCGTTGTACGACTTCCTCGCCGGACTCCGCGGCACGATCGGCCTGGCGATCCTGTCGAACTCGGGCGACGGCGCTCGAGAGGAAGAGGAGCGACGCTTCCGGTTCTCGGCGGTGTTCGACCCGATCTGCTACTCCCACGAGATCGGTGTGAACAAGCCCGATGCCGACGCGTTCCGGATCACCCTCGAGCGCCTCGGGGCGGACCCGGACGAGGTGTTCTTCGTGGACGACGTGCCCGAGAACATCGAGGCCGCACGTGCGCTCGGCATCGGGGCGCACCTGCACGTCGACACCGACGAGACGATCCGGGTGCTCGGTGCAGTCGTGCGGGGGAACGGCCGGGCGTGACCGTCGGCATCGTGTTCTTCGACGTCGACGGAACCCTCGTCGGCCCCGGTTCCAGCAGCAGCTTCCTGGCCGCTCGGTTCGGACACCAGGACGCGCTCGACGAGGCCGAAGCCCGCTACGCCGCCGGCGCCCTCACCAATCAACAGGTGAGCGAGGTCGACGCGCTGGCGTGGCGTGGGACGACCACGGCGACGATCGACCGGTGGCTCGACGACCTCCCGGTGTTGCACGGAACCGAGACCGTCGTCGCGTGGTGCCGCGCCCACGGCGTCGAACCCGTACTGGCGTCGCTCGCGTGGCAGCCCGTGACCCGTTCCCTCGCGCGGCGGTTCGGGTTCGTCCCGAACGGCGGCCCCCGCGTGGGGGAGCACCGCGGCATCCACGACGGCACCGTCGCCGAGCACTTCGACGAGTTCGACAAACGGGACCGGGCGCTCGCGCTCGCTCGCGACAGCGGTGTGCCGATCGAACACTGCTGCGCCATCGGCGACAGCCGCTCGGACATCCCGCTCTTCCAGGCGCTCCCCAGTGCGTTGGCGCTCAACGCGGGTCCGGCGGCACGTGCGGCCGCGAGTGACGCGATCGACGCGGACGACCTCTCGCGCATCATTCCCTGGCTCGACCGCTGGCTCCGGGAACTCGCCTGATCGATCGGCTCTGAGACGGATGCGGCATGATCGGTCCGTGCCTGATGTGAACCCGACCGCCGCGTACCGTGCCGCCCGCGACCAGCTCCTCGCCGCGGACTCTCCCGAAGCGGCACGCGCCGGGTTCCGCTGGCCGGACGTCGGCGACACGTTCAACTGGGCGACCGACTGGTTCGACGTCATCGCGACCGACAACAGCCGCACCGCGCTCTGGATCGTCGAGGAGGACGGTCGTGAGCAGCGGCTCAGCTACGCCGAGATGGCAGCACGGTCCGATCGGCTCGCCGCACGCCTGCACGGCTTCGGCGTGCAGCAGGGCGACCACGTCCTCGTCATGCTCGGCAACCAGCTCGAGCTCTGGGAGACGATGCTCGCCGTGATCAAGCTCGGTGCGGTCATCCTGCCGACCTCGACGATGCTCGACACCGCCGACCTGCAGGACCGTGTCGACCGGGGCTCGGTGGCGCACGTCGTCACGAACCGGAGCGAGACGCACAAGTACGACGACGTCCGCGGGTCCTTCACGCGCATCGTGATCGGCGGTCCCGCTGACGGGTGGACGGAGTACCCGAGCGACCTGGGCGAGCCCGCTCCCGCCGACGAGGTCCGTCCCCACGTCGTCACCCGCACGACCGACCCGTGCCTGGTCTACTTCACGTCCGGCACGACGTCGAAGCCGAAGATGGTCGTGCACACCCAGACGTCGTACCCGGTCGGACACCTCAGCACGATGTACTGGCTCGGCGTCCGGCCCGGTGACGTGCACCTGACGATCAGCTCGCCCGGGTGGGGCAAGCACGCCTGGAGTTGCTTCTTCGCGCCGTGGATCGCCGAGGCCACCGTGTTCATCCACAACACCGCGCGCTTCGACCCCGCTGCACTCCTCGCGCAGCTCGAGCGGGCCGAGGTCAACACGTTCTGCGCGCCGCCGACCGCGTGGCGGATGATGCTGCAGTCCGACCTCGGCGTGAAGCCGCGGGCGCTCCGCGAGCTCATCTCGGCCGGCGAGCCGCTCAACCCCGAGGTCATCGGTCGGGTCGAAGCGGCGTGGGGGCTCACCATCCGCGACGGCTACGGGCAGACCGAGACGACGGCGATCATCGGCAACGCACCGGGCGCCGCCGTGACGCCCGGCGCGATGGGAAAGCCGCTCCCCGGTGTGACCGTGACGCTGCTCGACCCCGTGTCCGGCGAACCGGGCGACGAGGGCGAGGTCTGCCTCGACCTCACCGAGCGGCCCGTCAACCTGATGGCCGAGTACCTCGGCGACCCCGACCGCACGGCCTCGTCGATGCGCGACGGCTTCTTCCACACCGGCGACATCGCCGTCCGCGACGCCGACGGTGAGCTGACCTTCATCGGCCGCACGGACGACGTGTTCAAGTCCTCGGACTACAAGGTGTCGCCGTTCGAGGTGGAGAGCGCGCTGCTGGAGCACCCGGCCGTGGCCGAGAGCGCGGTCGTCCCGGCCCCCGACGACGCCCGTCTCAACATCGTCAAGGCGTACGTCACGTTGGCCACCGGATGGGAGGCCTCGGCCGACACCGCCAGGCAGGTCCTGGAGTACGCACGCACGGCTCTCCCCGCCTACGCGCGCGTCCGCCGCGTCGAGTTCGCGGAGCTCCCGAAGACCATCTCGGGCAAGATCCGCCGCGTGGAGCTCCGGGAGCGCGAGGAGCGGTCGGTGAGCAACGGCACGCGCGCCGAGGGGGAGTGGCGCGACGACGAGTTCCCCGGCCTCCGAGCACCCCGCCCGCAGGCCGGGCCCGCTGCCGGCTGACGGAGATCACCCATGGTCGTCGTGCTGCGCCCGTGGTCGCTCGACGATGCGGCTGCGCTCGTCGCCGCCAGCCGGTCGGATCCGGACCTCGCGACGCAGTTCCCGGACGTCGGGCTCGGCGACGATGAACAGGCCCGCGCGCACATCAGGGGCGCCCTGTGGTTCGACGAGCAGGCGAAGAACTGGGCGGTCGTGGAGGACGGAGTCGCGGTCGGCAACGTCGGACTCGCGGCGATCGAGTTCCGGCACGCCACGGCTTGGGCGCACTACTGGTTGGCGGCCGGTGCTCGCGGCCGTGGGCTCGCCGCTCGTGCGTTGACGAGTGTGTCGACCTGGGGCTTCGATGCCGGGCTCTTCCGCCTCGAACTCGGACACCGCTCGAACAACCCCGCGTCGTGTCGAGTCGCCACGATCGCCGGGTTCCGCGCGGAGGGCGTCGAACGGCAGAAGCTCCGGTACGGCTCGGAGCGGTTCGACGTGGAGACGCACGCCCGGCTGGCGACCGATCCGGTGCCGGACCTGCCCGGTTTCGCGGCCCGGACGACGTCCTGACGGCTGCCCCGGTCAGTCCTAGGCTCGACACGTGGAACTGATCGAGGACGCCTCACGCGGCGACTGGTTGCTGGCCCGGGCCGGCTCGTTCGACTCGTTCGGCGGCGTCGCGGGCACCGGGTTCGAGGCGTACGCCCGGATCCTGCACCCGCTCCGAGCGGATCGCGAGGACCGGACGACCGTGGACGAGTGCGACGAGCACCCGGTCCTCGAGTCGACCGAGTGGCGCTGGGGCGACGTCGCCGAGCGCACCCGTCGGACGATCGACCCCCTCGTGTCGTGGCAGACGGTCAGCGGTCGGGACGACGAGTCGGACCTGCCCTTCGAGGACGGCTGGGTCGTCCATCCACCCGAAGAGGGCTGGTACGAGCCGAGGCAACTCGCCGCCCTCACCGAACTCCTCGCCGAGGCGACGTCGACGCCGGACGACCTGATCGGGGCGATCTGGGACGGATGGGGGGACCTGAACGGGACGTCGACATTGGGCTTCGGGTGGCAGGGGAGCGGCGAGCCGACGGCGGCCGAGCGCGTCGAGATGCAGGCGCACATCGACCGGAGGCAGGCGCAGCACCTGCGGGAGCAGGCAGCGCTCCGGGAGTCGCTCGCGGAACCGCGCTTCCCGTGGCCGGCCCGCGAGTGCTTCCTGCTCTCCATGTCCCTGCCGCAGCTCAGCGACCCGTCCTGGACGGACGACGCCCGCGTCGGCACGTACGTCGGCTTCGGGCACACCCCGCAGATGCTCTGGCCCGAGGGGCACGAGTGGGTGCTCGCCACCGAGATCGACTGGGACTCGACGATCGTCGCCGGGTCGCGGTCGCTCGTCGACGCGATCCTCGCCGATGCCCGGTTCGAGGCGTACGAGGTCGACGCGGACGCTTCCCTGTCCTCGTGAGGGCCCGAACAGGAGCGATGCAGCCCGGCCGAGACGGTATAGTCGAGCAATGATCAGGTCCATCCGCCGCGGCGAACGGCCCGCCGTGTCCGACGCCGGTCCCCAGCGTCAGCTCACCGACCGCGCTACGCCGGAACTGTGGGGAGCGCTCGTCGGGAGTGCCGTCGCGCTGCCCGGCGTCGAAGAGGGGCACAGTAAGGTGTCGCCCGCGTCGTCACGCGCGTTGTTCCTGCGCGATCAGCGCGACCACGTCGTCCCGTGGACGTCACTGGCGCCGGACGGACGACTCGAGCCCGTGCACCTGCACGGCGTCGAGGACACCTCGGTCCACCTCTGTCTCCCGGTCGCACGGGGAGCCGAACTGACCGAGCTCGGCTGGGCGATCCCGCACCAGTACGAGGACCACGGAACCGAGTTCATGGTCTACGGCCCGCGCGACGTCGAGGAACTCGCGGTCGTGCTGTCGATCATCGAGGAGAGCCTCGCGTTCGCTCGCGACCCTGGCGACGAACGCCCGGCGCACCATCCCGCCTGATCACTTCGCGTCCAGCGACACCTCACGGCCGGCCGCGCGCGTGAACTGTCGCCCAGCGCGAAAACCCGCGCGACCCGCGAAAAGCCGCCCGCGCCCACCCCGGCGTCACCCTGTGGGAGCACACATCTCCCCCCAACGGCGGACGCGGCGACGCCGAGCGCTCCCGTAGCGTCGAGGCCGTGATCGAAGTCAGCCATCTCACCAAACAGTACGGTCCGAAGACCGCCGTGGACGACGTCTCCTTCGTCGTGCGTCCCGGCAGCGTGACCGGCTTCCTCGGGCCCAACGGCGCCGGGAAGTCCACCACGATGCGCATGATCATGGGGCTCGACCGGCCCACGTCGGGCAGCGCCACCGTGAACGGCCAGCCGTACACGAGCTTCCGCGACCCGCTCCGGCAGGTCGGCGCCCTGCTCGAGGCGAAGGCCGTGCACTCGGGGCGCAGCGCCTACAACCACCTGCTCTCCCTCGCGGCGACCCACGGCATCCCGAAGTCCCGCGTGCACGAGGTCATCGACATGACCGGCCTCGACTCCGTCGCGAAGAAGCGCGTCGGCGGGTTCTCGCTCGGCATGGGGCAGCGCCTGGGAATCGCTGCCGCACTGCTCGGTGACCCGAAGACCCTGATCCTCGACGAGCCCGTCAACGGCCTCGACCCCGACGGCGTGCTCTGGGTGCGTCAGCTCGCCCGCCGCATGGCCGCCGACGGCCGCACGGTGTTCCTCTCCAGCCACCTGATGAGCGAGATGGCACAGACCGCCGACCGCGTGGTCGTGCTCGGCCGGGGCAAGGTCCTCGCCGACGCCCCGATCGCCGAGTTCGTCGCCGGTGGTGGCGCCGCTGCCGGCACCGATGCGGCCGTCAGCCGCGTCATCGTCCGCACGCCGGACCCGAACGGCCTCTTCACCGCCATCGGCCCGAACGCCGCGGTCACCCAGCGCGAGGACGGATCGTTCCTCGTCGTCGGGCCCGACGCCCCGACGGTCGGCAACATCGCCGCGCAGGCCGGCGTCCCCCTGCACGAACTCACCCCGACCGGCGCGAGCCTCGAAGAGGCCTACATGGCCCTCACCCGCGACGACGTCGAGTACCGATCGGAGGGCACCCGATGAGCGCCACCACCTCGCCCACCACGCCGTCGACCCGGATGAGTGGCTCGACCCGCCTGTCGTTCCCGCACCTGGTGCGGAGCGAGTGGATCAAGCTGCGCAGCATCCGGTCCACGTTCTGGTGCTACGCGATCCTCGTCGTCGTCACGATCGGCATGGCCGCGCTGGTCGGAGCGAACACGAACAGCGGCGGGCAGGACATGCCGACGGACATCGCCAACGGCACCGTCGTGAACGTCAACACGGTCGGCGTCCTGCTCTCGTCGCTCGTCGTCGGGGTGCTCGGCGTCCTCATCATCACCGGTGAGTACGGCACGGGCCAGGTCCGCTCGACGTTCACCGCCGACCCCCGTCGCACCGGGGTGATCCTGGCGAAGGCCACCGTCCTCGCCCTCACGACCTTCGTGGTCAGCGCCGTCGCCACCTGGATCGGCGTCCTCATCTCGCTCCCGCTGCTGGCCGGCAACGGTGTCGAGCCGGAGATCGGTGACCCCTCGGTGTTCCTGCCGATCCTCGGTTCGTCGGTCTTCCTGACCCTGCTGGCGCTCCTCGCCTACGGCATCGGTCTGCTCGTCCGTTCGAGCGCCGGTGGCATCGCGATCACGCTCGGCATCCTGTTGGTCCTGCCGGTGGTGCTGGGCCTGATGGCCGGGCTGATGAAGGTCGACTGGCCGATGGACATCATGTCGTTCCTGCCCGACTCGGCCGGTGGCCAGCTCTACGCCTACTCGTACGACGGCGCGAGCGCCGCCGACAACAGCGGAGTCGTGCTGAACGGCTGGGGCGGCTTCGGCGTCCTCGCGGCCGAGGTGCTCGTCATCGGCGGCCTCGCCCTGACGCTCGCGCGCCGTCGCGACGTCTGACGCGACCACCCAGGGCCGGGAGGCGCGGTGCCAGCCGGCACCGCGCCTCCCGTCGTTCCGCGGTGCGGGTCCACCGCGTCACTAGGCTCACAGCGTGCGTTCCGTCCCCGCCCTGCTCCTGCCCGCGATCGCGGGCGTGCTCCTGCTCGCCGCCTGCTCCGGGCCGCCGCCCGTCGACGAGGCCGCGCTGTCCGCCTGGGAGAAGCGCCAGATGGCCACCCACTCGGACCGGGAACTCGGGGCGATGTACGCCGAGGAATCCGCCCGGCAGAGCGCGACGGGGAACGACGACGAGATCGACCGTGGCGTCACGATCACGTTCGCGCACCCGGAAACGGTCGACCACCTCGAGTTCTCGTGCTTCGGTGACGGGCACATGAGCGGTTCCGTCACGGTCGTCTCCGGGAGCACGTCGCGGAACAACATCACCGAGGCGCTGCCCTGCGGCGACGGAGAGCAACGCATCGACCTGCGGCGAACCTGGCGTGCCGACGTCGACAGCATCTCCTTCAACGGGTTCGACAGCGACCGCGACAGCGCCTGGAACGTCCGCGTGATCGGCGCGGAGCCCGTCGAGGACTGACCGAGCGAGCGCTCAGGACCGCCGGACGTCGTACCGGTGCAGGGTGGCGCCGTTGTCGTAGCGCTGCTGCTCGAGCAGGTCGAGCTGCACGAGCGGGCGGTGCCCCGAGAGCGGCGGATCGAACAACGGGCGGCCGGCGCCGAGCACCGACGGGTGCGTGAAGAGCATGACCTCGTCGAGCAGCCCGGCATCGAGCAGCTGACTCGCGATGCTCGGTCCGCCCACGCCGATGTCGCCCTCGCCGGCGGCACGGATCGCGGCCAGCTCGGTGATCGCGTTGCCGTCGCCACCGATGACCCGGGTGTCGTGGTCGGCGGTGGTCCGTGTGCGGGACACCAGGATCTTCGGTTGCGCGGTCCAGATCTCGCCGTACTCGCGCAGGTACTGCGGCATCGACTCGTCGTGCCGGGCGTCGGGCCAGAACGGGTCCATCATGTCGCGCACCACCCGGCCCTCGACGGACAGGGTCATCGCGGCGGCGCGGGCGTTGAACTCGCGGTGCAGCGGTTCGTCGATCCGGATCCAGTCGGGTCCGTCCAGGCCGTCGTGCTCGCCGGGGGCCCGTTCGACGAACCCGTCGACGGAGACGTTGATCCAGTAGACGAACCTCGCGGGCATGGCATGACTCCTTCGTCGAGCCGAGCGTACGCTCGCGCACGTCGCACGTCGACACCCGCAGTCCCTTAAGCAGCACCTCCCTCAACGACGAGAGCAGGTCAGGCATGCGCCGATCGTCCACCGCACTCCTCGCCGTCGTGACGTTCCTCGGCGTCGCGACCACGGGCCTCCAGGCCGCACCAGCGGATGCGTCCGCGGTGCCGGGCGGGACCACCCGGGCGACCACCACCACGACCGCGGCGTCGAGCGCCGCTGGCCGGCACGGCCGCGCGGCATCCAGCCACCAGAACCCGGTCGCGCTCGGCCTGCCGGACGGGCAGACGGCGGCGAGCTGCGCCGACCCGACCGTGATCCACGGTGCCGGTCGCGACCGGAACTGGTACCTGTACTGCACGACCGACGCGCTCACCGCGACGGAGCCGAACCCGGACGGGTCCCTCGTGCAGCACGCCGTGCCCACGTACCGGTCGACCGACCTGACCCACTGGACGTACGTGAACGACGCCTTCCCGACGAAGCCCGCCTGGGTGGGCGACGCGAACGGGATCTGGGCGCCGGACGTCGTGTACCGCGCCGGAGACCGTGGCCGGGCCGGCACCTGGTACCTGTACTACGCGGCGTCGGACACCCCGTCGGCGACGGGGCCGACCGGCGGTGGCTCCGCGGTCGGGGTGGCGACGAGCTCGAGCCCGACGGGTCCGTGGAAGGACTCCGGCGGCCCGGTCGTGGCACCGCAGACCGCGCCGAACGGCGACGGCGCGCGGTGGGCCTTCGACCCCGAGGTCATCACCGACGGCGGCACGACTTACCTGTACTTCGGCAGCTACTTCGGCGGCGTGAACGTCCGGCGGCTCAGCGCGGACGGCCTGCGATCCGACCCGTCGACCGAGCGGCAGATCGCGATCGACAACCGCTACGAGGGCGCGTACCTGATGCGGCACGGCGGCTGGTGGTACTTCATGGGCTCCGCCACGAACTGCTGCAACGGCGCCCTGACCGGCTACGGCGTCTTCGTCGCCCGGTCACGGAGCCCGCTCGGGCCGTTCACGGACCGCGACGGTGTGGCGATCACGAGCACCCGGGTCGGCGGCACGCCCCTGCTCGCGCAGAACGGCAACCGGTGGGTCGGCACCGGTCACAACACCGTGGTCACCGACTTCGCCGGCCAGGACTGGATCATCTACCACGCGGCCGACCGCACCGACCCGTACTACGCGGGGCAGCCGACCTACACGAAACGGCCGGCGCTGATCGACCCGCTCGACTGGCAGGGCGGCTGGCCGGTCGTCCGCGGTGGTGCGGGGCCGTCCGACACGGTGCAGCCGGGGCCGGTCGCGCAGCCCGGGCAACGGCCGACGTACCGGGCGTCCACCGCCCCGGTCGACGTGCCGGGTCGGACGATCCGCGGGCTGTCGACCTCCTTCGACGGTGCCGCGCTGCCCGCCGCGCTCACGTGGACGCGTGCGCCCGACCCGTCCACCTGGACCGTCACCGACGGCACGTTCCGCTGGCAGACGCAGGACGCCGACATCCACCCGCCGGCGACGCCGCT
This sequence comes from Curtobacterium sp. MCBA15_005, assembly GCF_001864855.1. Lineage (NCBI taxonomy): Bacteria > Bacillati > Actinomycetota > Actinomycetes > Micrococcales > Microbacteriaceae > Curtobacterium > Curtobacterium sp. MCBA15_005. The sequence continues at coordinate 24,211 of NZ_MJGL01000019.1, read as the reverse complement.
CGCATCGGTGTTGTCCGAACCGGCGCCCCGTGGTGACTACGTGCTCCAGACCACGGTCGGGGTGGACACCCCGGCCACCGGCGACGGCCTGAACTACGTGCAGGGCGGCCTGATCGTCTGGGGTGACGACGGCAACTACGTCCGGCTCACCTCGAACTCGATCTTCAACACGCGACAGACCGAGTTCGGCAAGCAGGTGTCCGGGCAACCGGCCGGGGCGCCGAGCTACGGGAACATGGTCGTCGGTCCGGTCGGGGACACCACCACGCTCCGGATCGTCCACCGCGAGGTCCGGGGTGAGGACCGGTACACGGCCTACACCAGCCTGGACGGGCGGCACTTCGTCCGGGGCGGGACCTGGACGGCGGACCTCGGCAGTGCACCCCGCGTCGGGCTCATCTCGCTCGGAGGCTCCGGCTTCACCAGCACCTTCCAGGACCTCCGCGTGAGCACGGTCGCGACGCGTCGCTGACGGCGTGGGCGCGCAAAACACCGGTGTTCGCAGGCTGAACCGCGGTCTGCTCGTGTTCGACCCGCGAACACCGGTGTCTTGCAAGCCGCACGGCGCGCCGCACGGCCGCGCCGCACGGCCGCGCCGCGCGGCCGCGCCGCCGCACGGCCCCGTTCAGCCGCGAAACGTCGCCCGTCAACGAGATACCCGTCGGGATGCGAAGATGCATCGTTGGTGCCGGAGCCGAGAACGAGGGTTGGATGATCCCGACGGAAGAACACGACGCGAGCGCGCCGCTGCTCGACGGTCGGTACCGCGTGGAGCAAGCGATCGGCCAGGGCGGCATGTCCGTCGTCTACCGGGGTGTGGACGAGAGCCTGCACCGCCCGGTCGCGATCAAGCTCTTCCACGCGGGCATCGTCGACATTGCCCGGCAAGAGGCCGAACTCGGCGTGCTGGCGTCCCTCGAGCACCACAACCTCGTCAGCCTGCTCGACGCCGGTGTCGTCACCGGGCAGGACGGCACGCAGCAGCGCTACATCGTGATGTCGCTCGTCGTCGGGCAGGACCTCGAGGAGCGCCTGGCCGTCGGCCCGCTCGCCTCGCGGCACATCGCCGAGATCGGCTACGACATGGCCGAGGCCCTCGACTACATCCACGCCCACGGCGTCGTGCACCGCGACATCAAGCCGTCGAACATCCTGCTCGTCGACTACGGCAACGGCTCCGACCGGGCCCGCGCGCGCCTGACCGACTTCGGCATCGCGCTCGCCGCCGGCGTCGAACGCCTGACCGCTGACGGTGTGACCACCGGCACCGCCGCGTACCTCAGCCCCGAGCAGGCGCGCGGCGGTGAGGTCGGCCCGCCGAGCGACGTGTACTCGCTCGGCCTCGTGCTGCTGCAGTGCTTCACCCGCCGCCGCGAGTTCCCGGGCTCGCTCGTCGAGTCCGCCGTCGCCCGGCTGTCCCGCGACCCCGTGGTCCCCGAACCCCTGCCCGAGCACTGGAAGCACCTGCTCCGTGCCATGACCGCGCAGGACCCCGCGGCCCGCCCGCTCGGCGCCGAGCTGGTCACGATGCTCCGCGACGTCGTGATCGCGGAGACCGCCACGAGCGACCACGTGGTCGAGCCGACCGACGAGACAGCCCAGGCACCGACGCGCCCCGAGACGGACCGCCCGGCGACCCTCGACAGCCTGCCCGACGAGTCGCTGCAGCGCACCACGGCGATGGCGGCCCGGCTCTTCGACGCTCCGATCGCCCTGGTCGAGGTCCTCGACGAGGACCGCGAGTGGTCCCAGTCGTACATCGCCGAGGGCGTCGACGAGGCAGCCCGCAGCATCAGCTTCCGCAACGGCTTCGCCCCGGTTCCCGTCCCCGTCGTGATCCCGGACGGCTCCGCGCACCCCGAGATGCGGAACAGCCCCCTGGTCACCGGCCCGCTCGGCATCCGCTTCTACGTCAGCGTCCCGCTCGTGAAGCACGACGGCGCACCGATCGGCACCCTCGCCGTGCTCGACACCCGCCCGCGGCAGGCCACCGAGGACGACCTCGCGAATCTCCGCGACCTTGCGGCGCTCGCCGTCTCGCAGCTCGAGATCCGCCAGGAGTCCCTGCGCACGACCAGCGACTCGCTGCCGGTCCCACGGGTGGTCGGCGACCACACCGCCTGACGGGAGGCCCGGTGCCAGCCCGCACCGCGCCTCCCGACCGCGTGGTGGTCGCGCCCACCGCCGCGCCCACGCCGTCCTCCGAGCGGTCACGATCCGTCGCCTGGCGCGCTCCCGCGCGACGGTCCGTGACCGCACGACCACCTGCCAGCGGTGCGTCGTGACCACTCGCGGATCCGATGCCCGGCTGACCGACTCCTGCCGAACGGGCGAAATGCCCGGGTGTCTCCGTGTGCCGACCCGGGTGTTCCGCCCGTTCGTGGTGGTGGGGGTTCGCGCGTCGGTTGGTGCTGCCGAGCGGGCGAAATGCCGGGGTGCGTCCGTGTGCCGACCCGGGTGTTCCGCCCGTTCGTGGTGGTGGGGTTCAGTGGCGTCGGTTGGCACTGCCGAGCGGGCGGAATGCCGGGGTGCCTTCGCGTGCTGACCCGGGTGTTCCGCCCGTTCGTGGTGGTGGGGGTTCGTGCACGTCGGTTGGCGCTGCCGAGCGGGCGGAATGCCCGGGTGCCTCCGTGTGCTGACCCGGGTGTTCCGCCCGTTCGTGCGGGGCGCGCTCAGCCGAGGCGGGTCGCGGCCAGGCCGCCGTCCACGTCGATCGTGGCGCCGTGCACGAAGGTCGCTTCGTCGGAGGCCACCCAGCGCACGGCGAAGGCGACGTCGACGGGGCGGACGGGTGCTCCGGCGGGGGTGCCCGCCGTCATCTGCGCGAGGACGTCGTGCGAGTCCGCGTTCCCCGGTGTCGCGGTGGCCCCGGGCGACACGGTCGACACCCGGACGCCGTGCGGTCCGAACTCGGCTGCCCAGGCGCGGGTCAGCTGCTCGACCGCGGCCTTCGTCGCCGGGTAGAGCGCCGTGAACGGGACACCGACGCGGGACATCCACGAGCCCACGTTCACGACGACGCCCGAGCCGCGTTCGACCATCGCAGGAGCCAGCGCTCCGACCAGCACGTGCGGCGCGCGGACGTTCGTGGCCCAGAGCGCTTCGGCGTCCTCGTCGGCGAGCAGCGCGGTGGGGCCGACCGGGTAGACGCCGGCGTTGTTGACGAGCACGTCGACCCGGCCGCCGAGGGCCTCGGTGGCGCGGGCGGCGAGGTCACGGACCGCGTCGGGGTGGGTGTTCAGGTCGCCGATCACGGCCACGGCGGTGCCTCCGGACGCGGTGATGGTGTCCACCACGGCCTGCGTGCGCTCCGGGTCGCGGCCGGCGACCGCGACGGTGGCGCCGGAGGCGGCGAGGACACGGGCGACGGCTTCACCGATGCCGCTCGAGGCGCCGGTCACCAGCGCGGTGCGGCCGACCAGTCGGTCGTCGGTGGTCAGGGAGTCGAGGAGTGCTTCGTTGGTCTGCATGCTCCGATGCTCGGTCCGACGGACCCGTCGGTGATTGCCCAGGACTCCGGAGTGCTTGCCGGATCCCGCACGGGCACCACTCGCGTCGGATGCCTCGACAGAATGGGCACATGGACGACGTCATCTCGGACCGGCTGGACCGTGCGCTGCAGAGCGTCCTCGCCCACCTCGACGACACGGAACGGGCCGGACGGCTCGGCCTCCGCCTGGCCCGGGTCGACCGTCCGACCGACCTCGGGTACCAGCGCTACACGCCGTCGGTGTCGGTGGTGCTCGCCGGACGGAAGCGCTCGATAGTGGGGGACGACGACCAGCTCTGGGGTCGGGAACGCTTCATCATCACGCCCGTCGACCTGCCCGTGATCGCCGGGGTGGTCGAGGTCGAACCACCCGCGGGGTTCGTCGCCGTCGTCTGGCAGCTCGACCCCGCGGTGGTGGCCGAGGTCGCGACGGCGATGTCCCGCCCGCACCAGGACGAGGCGCCGCCGGCACGGCTCGGCAGCTGGACCCCGGCCCTGGCGGATGCGTTCGCCCGACTCGTCGGACTGCTCGATGCTCCGGAGGACATGGCCGTCCTCGCCCCGCTCGTCACCCGCGAGGTGGTGCTCCGCCTGCTGCAGACGGACCAGGCACCGCGCATCCTGGCCGCGATCGGCAACCGGGACGGCGACGTCGTCGCCGCGGCAACCGCCCTGCTCACAGAACGGCTGGCGGACCCGTGGTCGGTGGCGGGCCTGGCCGCGGCGGTCCGGACGAGCGAGTCGACACTCTTCGCACGCTTCCGGCAGGTCACCGGCATGAGCCCCGTGCAGTACCTGCGGCGGCTGCGTCTGGGCGAGGCCCGGCGGCGGATGATCGTGCTCGGCGACACCGCTGCCCAGGCTGCGGCGGCGGTGGGGTACCGGAGCGCCTCGCACTTCTCGCGTGACTACCGCGCGCTGCACGGCCGACCACCGGCTGCCGACGCCGGTCGGGCCCGTGCACTGCTCGCACGGGGTGAGGTCGCGATCGCCTGACCTGCCAGCGCGATCGCCAGACCGACCCGCGCGGTCAGTCGGACGGATGACGCGGACGAGTCCGGGCAGGCCCTACTGTCATCGATGCGGGCGACGACCGTCGCCGCGGAGAGGACCGCTCGTGTTGACGAACGTGTCGGGGGCACACGCCGTGGTGCTCCTCGTGCTGCTGGCGCTCGAGGCCGTGGCGCTGGTGCAGGTCTGGCGCGATCGTCGCCGGACGCAGTTGGTCAAGGTGCTGTGGACGGTGGTCATCCTCGCGCTGCCCGTGATCGGCGTGCTGGGGTGGGCCGTGAACTGGCTGCTCGGCAAGGCTGCGGACGCGCTGCAGCGCCGGAACGCTTGACGCGCGTCAGTCCTCGGTGAGGGCCGCAGCGTAGGCACGGACGGACCGGTGGTACCGGGGGAGTGTCGGCTCGACGGCCTCGATCGCGACGCGCAGCGCCTCGGCAGAACGTCCCGCGCTGTGCAGGGCGAGCGCGAGGAACACCCGCGGTGCCGCCCCGGTGGCCGGGTGCTCCGGCGCGTCGCGGAGCATCGCGATGGCCGCGTCGATCCGGCCGAGGTTCCGCAGGGTCGAGGCGTGCTGGACGACCATCCTGGCTGCGCGGTCCGGGTCGACGGAGTCCAGGCCGGCTGCGGTCGCGGCGGCGTACTGCACGTCGGCATCGGCCTCGTGTCCGCCTGAGTCGAAGGCACCCCCGAGCTCGAACGCGCCGAGCGCTGCGTGCGGAGCGTCGGCGGCGAGGTCGCGCATCCGCTCGATCCGCTGCTGGTCGTCGATCGTCTCGTCGTCCCACAGCGCCGCGACGCGTGACTCCCAGTCCCCTGTGCTCATCCAGCGAGCGTAGCGCCGTCGGTGATCGTCGCGCGGAACGATCGCACCAGCGGTTCGCCGGGCTGCACGACGGCGGGGGTGTCCCACGCCAGGGCCGAGCCGATCGCTGGGTACTCCTCGGCGCGGACGAACCAGGGGTCGTGGTGGTCGACGGCCTCGATCCGGATCGTCGCCGGACCGCCGTCGAACACCGCCGACCAGGTGATCCAGGGTGTGACCGAGCCGTGCACGGCGGTCTCGCCCTCGGCGTCGGCGGTCCGGACGGCGACCCCCGTGCACTCGGGGAACCGCCAGAAGAAGCCGCCGTAGCCGGCTCCGGTCCGGCCGTTGCTGCCCGGGCCCCCGAGGTGCACCGGGGTGTCACCCGGGGTGCGGAACGACGACGACCAGGACAGTTCCCACCCGCTGGCGACCGCACGCCAGCGGAGGGTGCGGTCCTCGCGCAGGACCACCGCGCGGTCCGGACCCCGCCAGACGAGTGCCTCGGCGGACATCGTGTCGTGCTGCTCCGCGTGCACCAGCTCGACCGAGCCGTGGTCGTCGCGCCACACGTAGCCGAGCCCCGCGACGTAGGTCCGGCCGCCCCAGCAGTTCACGCCGTCGACGCCCGGGATCGCGACACCGACGCCACAGTGCCAGTCGTGGTCGCCGGGGTGGTGCGCGCTGACGACGGTGCCGCCGAGGGTCCGGACCGGGTGCAGGTACGGCCGAGGGGACGACGTGGCGATCGTGCCGGCGCCGCTGTGTTCGACGGCGACCTCGACGCCGTCCACGACGAGTGCGCGGATGCCGTCGTCGGTGCTCACACCACCGACGCTACCCGCGCGTCAATCGGGCGAGCACGACGCTGTCGAGCACCTCGTGCGGATCACCCTCCGGTGTCGTCGCGGTGCGCGGCCGGACCTCGGCGACCAGGACGTCCCACCCGTCGTCGAGCTGCAGGGCGGCGAGGTCATCGGCCGGCGCGGGGAACCGGTACTCCCGCAGCTCGGGCGGCAGGTCGTCGTGCGGGGGAGCGGCGTGTGCGGTGACGAGCAGGTGCCCACCGACGTCGACGAAGCCGGCGGCCCGACGCAGGATGTCGGCTCGGGGGATCTCCACCGGCCACGACTGCAGGAACGACGCCGTCACCAGGTCGAACCGCGCGGCGGTGTCCCACCGGCCGAGGTCCGCTGCGACGAACGCCGTCCGGTCCTGCACCCCGGCGGCGACGGCAGCCCGCGAACCACGCTGGAGCGCCGTCACGGACAGGTCGATGCCCGTCACGTCCCACCCCTGCTCGGCGAGCCACACCACGTCGCCGCCCTCGCCGCAGCCGAGGTCGAGCGCCCGCCCCACCGGCAGCCCCCACGTCACCGAGGCGAGCACGGCGTTCACCCGGCCGGACCAGATGCCGTCGCGCTCGGCGTAGCGGGCCTCCCACCACTCCCGGGCGGACGGTGCGGCGGTGACATCGGTGGCAGATCCGGCGGCGGAGCCGTCGTGGTGGGTGTGCATGCACCTACTCCAGCGCACGTGCCGGGCCGGACCCAAGCGGTGTTGCCGACCCGGCAACACCGCACCGTGCGAGGCGGGCGCATGTCGGGCCTCCCGTCCGCCCCGATCGTGAGCAGAAGGTGTCGGGTCGGCTCGACGGACCCGACCATTCCTGCTCACGAAGCGGGCGAAGCGAGCGCGCGAGCGACCGCGCCGCCCCCCTACTCGTCGGCGGGCAGCGGCTCGGCGTGCTCGATGCGTGCGCTCGCCGTGGCCATGTGCGCGTCCATCGCGCGCTGCACGGCGGACACGTCGCGGACGCGCAAGGCCTCGAAGACGGCGCGGTGCTCGTGGAACGCGGCCTCGGTCGCCTGCCGGGTCTGCACGCGCCGCGCGACCCAGACGCTCAGCATCGAGCGCAGGCTCTGCAGCAGGTCGGCGAGCACGTCGTTGCCGGACGCCCGCGCCAGCAGGACGTGGAACCGGACGTCGGCGTCGATGAAGGCCTGCGGGTCGTCGAGCGTCGCCTCTTGCCGGACCAGGTACTCGCCGAGTTCGGTGATCTGCTCGTCGGTGGCGCGCTGCGCGGCGAGGATCGCGGCCGTGCGCTCCAGCGAGGACCGGATCTCGAGCAGCTCGCGGGTGCGGTTCGACGCGAGCATGAGGCCCCACGACAGGGTCGTCGGGAGCAGGTCCGAGGTGCCTCCGCGCAGGTAGGTGCCCGAGCCGGGGCGGATCTGCACGATGCCCAGGATCTCGAGGGCGGCGAGGGCCTCACGGACGGCCGAGCGTCCGACGCCGAGCCGCTCGGACAGGATCCGCTCCGAGGGCAGCCGTGAGCCGGGGGCCAGTTCGCCGGCGGTGAGCAGCGAGACGAGCTGTCGGGCGACCACCGAGGCGGGGGACCCGACGGGCACGGACTCGAGTTCGAGTCGGATGTTGAGGGGGTCGTCCGGGCTGAACGCGGGCATGCAGTGAGCGTACCGGTCGGTCAACCGGTTGCCTGGGGAGCGTCGCTCAGGCGACCGACATTGCGCAAGAAGCAGCGCGGAACGCGCGGAATGGTCAACCGGTTGACAAGTTGCCCGACCGCGACGCACACTGGATCAGGCGCACCGATGCGCCCGCTCTCGATCCGCGCAGCAGCACGGAGCGTCCCGGCGAAGCCGACCGGAACATCCCGGCCCGGCCGCCAGGAGCGTCCCGGCGCAGCCGCCAGGACCGTCCCAGCCCAGCCGCCAGGACCGTCCCGGCGCAGCCGCCAGGACGGGAGTCGTACCACCCCCACCGAGCAGGAGTCATCGTGGACATCCCCGCCACGCGAGGCATCCCCACCTCGGTCGTCGAGAAGACGGCCATCCGCAAGATCGCGATCCGCATCGTGCCGTTCGTGGCACTGATGTTCTTCATCAACTTCCTCGACCGCACCGCGATCTCCTTCGCCGCCCCCAACGGCATGGAGGCCGACCTCGGCCTGACCGCCGCCCAGTTCGGCTTCGCGTCCGGTGTGTTCTTCATCGGTTACCTCGTGCTCGAGGTGCCGTCCAACCTGGCGCTGCACAAGTTCGGCGCCCGGATCTGGCTCGCCCGCATCATGATCACGTGGGGCATCGTGTCCCTGCTCTTCACGTGGGTGCAGAACTACCCGCAGCTCGTCGGCCTGCGCTTCCTGCTCGGCATCGCCGAGGCCGGCTTCTTCCCCGGCGCGATCCTGTTCCTGTCGACCTGGGTCCCGGCCCGTCACCGCGGCAAGATGCTCGCGCTGTTCTACCTGGCGCAGCCGCTCACGAGCGTCATCGGTTCCCCGCTCGCCGGCTGGCTGATGACCCACGAGGGGATCCTCGGCGGCCTGGCCGGATGGCGCTTCATGTTCCTCTGCGTCTCGATCCCGGCGATCATCGTCGGCGTCCTGTGCCTCTTCGTCCTCAAGGACAAGCCGTCGCAGGCGAAGTGGCTCGACGAGGACGAGAAGATCTGGCTGGAGACGACGCTCGCCGCCGAGAGCGCCGCGAAGGGCGGCGGGGACGGTCACGGCAAGGGCGGCCTGCGTGCGGCCTTCGGCTCCGGCCGCGTCTGGATGCTCGCCGCGGTGTACTTCGGCTTCATCTACGGCCTCTACGCGCTCAGCTTCTTCCTGCCGACGATCATCGACGGCTTCCAGGAGCAGTTCGGCACCACGTTCGACCTGTTCCAGAAGGGCCTGATCACGGCCATCCCGTACGTGCCCGCCGCGGTGGTCCTGTACTTCTGGTCGCGTGACGCCTTCCGACGTGGCGTCCGGGTCTGGCACATCGCCGTCCCGGCCCTGGTCGGTGGCCTGAGCATCCCGGTCGCGCTCTACATGAACAGCCCGGCCGCCACCGTCGCGGTCATCGCGATCACGGCGTGTGCGATCTTCGCGGCCCTGCCGAACTTCTGGACGGTCCCGACGCAGTTCCTGACCGGTGCCGCCGCAGCCGCGGGGGTCGCCCTCATCAACACCGTCGGCAACCTCGGTGGGTTCGCCGCCCCGTACATCACGGGTGCGGTCAGCGAGTGGACCGGCGGGTACCAGGTGCCGATGTTCATCGTCGGGTTCTTCATGGTGCTGTCGAGCGTGCTCATGTTCGTGCTCGGCCGGAACACGAAGCGCAACGAAGCGGCCGCCGCGGCGTCCGGAGCCGACACCGCGGTCGCCGCCACGGACGGACCGACCGCCATCGCGAAGGAGGCCGGCGCATGACCCGCCTGTTCAACGACCCGGCGGACTTCGCCGACGAGATGGTGGACGGCTTCGTCGCCGCCAACCGCGCCCGGGTGCGCAAGGTGCACGGCGGCGTCGCCCGCTCCACCGCCAGCCCCGAGGGCACCGTCGCGCTCGTCGTCGGCGGTGGCTCCGGCCACTACCCGGCCTTCGGTGGCCTCGTCGGGCACGGCCTGGCGGCCGGTGCCGCGATGGGCAACCTGTTCGCCAGCCCGAGTGCCCAGCAGGTCACCGCGGTGGCGAAGGCGTCCGAGCACGGCGGCGGCGTGCTGCTGAGCTACGGCAACTACGCCGGCGACGTCCTCAACTTCGACGCGGCGGCACGGGCACTCGAAGCGCAGGGCATCGACGTCCGCACGGTCCGCGTGACCGACGACGTCGCGTCCGCGCCCGCCGACCAGGCACACAAGCGCCGCGGCATCGCGGGGGACCTCTGCGTGTTCAAGGTGGCCGGCGCGGCCGCTGAGCGCGGCGACGACCTCGACGCGGTCACCGCGATCGCGACCAGGGCCAACGACCGCACCCGCAGCTTCGGCGTCGCGTTCTCGGGCTGCTCCCTGCCCGGCGCCGACGAGCCGCTCTTCACCGTCCCCGAGGGGCGCATGGCCATCGGCATGGGCATCCACGGCGAACGCGGCATCGCCGAGGCCGACGTCCCCACCGCGGACGGCCTGGCCGACCTGCTCGTCGACAAGCTCCTCACCGAGCGACCCGACGACACCGGCACCGGCACCGGCACCGGCACCGGCACCGGCACCACAACACACGGCACCGCAACAGCACCCGCCGCCCCCCGCGTCGTCCCGATCCTCAACGGCCTCGGCTCGGTCAAGTACGAGGAACTCTTCGTCGTCTTCGGCGCCGTCCAGCGGAAGCTCACCGACGCCGGCATCGTCGTCGTCGAGCCCGAGGTCGGCGAACTGGTCACGAGCTTCGACATGGCGGGCGTCTCGCTCACCCTGTTCTGGCTCGACGACGAACTCGAGCAGCTCTGGGCAGCACCGGCCGACGCCCCCGCCTACCGCAAGGGCGGCGCCGTCCCGCAGCAGCCGGTGCCGGTCGAGGTGCTCGAAGCCGGCGTGGTCGTGCCCGTGACGCCCGGCACCGAGGAGTCCCAGGCTTCGGCCGCCCGCGTCGCGGCCGCGATCACCGCGATCCGCGCCACCATCGACGACCACGCCGACGAGCTCGGCCGCATCGACGCCGTCGCCGGTGACGGCGACCACGGCATCGGCATGCAGCGCGGCTCCACCGCCGCCGACCGTGCGGCACAGGACGCCGCCGCCCGTGGCGCCGGCGCCGGTTCGGTCCTCGCGATCGCCGGCGACGCGTGGTCCGACAAGGCCGGTGGGACGTCCGGTGCGATCTGGGGTGCCGCCCTGGAGGCCCTGGGTCGCGTCCTCGGGGACGAGTCCCGTCCGACACCCGCCACCGTCCAGAGCGCGGTGCACGCCGCCGCCGAAGCCGTCCTGGCCTTCGGAGCCGTCCCCGGCGACAAGACGATGGTCGACGCGCTCGTGCCGTTCGACCAGGTCTTCTCCGCCCGGGTCGACGCCGGCGACGAACTCGTCGACGCCTGGTCGGCCGCCTCGGCCGCAGCACAGACCGCGGCGGACGCCACGGCCGACCTGTTGCCCCGGATGGGCCGCGCCCGCACCCACGGCGAGGACGCCGTCGGCACCCCGGACGCCGGCGCGATCTCGTTCGCGCTCATCACCGCCGCTGTCCTGACGACCATCGCCGTCCCCGCCTGACCCCCACCACGAAAGGCACACCCGCATGAGTGAGCAGCAGTTCCGCATCGTCGTCGGTTCGGACGACGCCGGCTTCGACTACAAGGAGGTCATCAAGGCCGACCTGGCGAAGGACCCCCGCGTGGCCTCCGTCGTCGACGTGGGCGTGGACGCCGACGGCCACACCGCCTACCCGCACGTCGCCGTCGACGCCGCCCGTCTGGTGGCGAACGGCGAGGCCGACCGCGCGATCCTGATCTGCGGCACCGGCCTCGGCGTCGCGATCGCGGCGAACAAGGTCCCCGGCATCCGCGCCGTGACCGCGCACGACTCGTTCTCGGTGGAGCGCTCGATCCTGTCGAACGACGCCCAGGTGCTCTGCATGGGCCAGCGCGTCGTCGGGGTCGAGGTCGCGCGCCGGATGGCGAAGGAGTGGCTCGGCTACACCTTCGACCGGACGAGCGCGAGCGCCGAGAAGGTCAACGCGATCTGTGCCTACGACGGCTCCGCCCCGGTCGGGACCGACGCCTGATGTCCGTGACCACGGCGGCCGCCCCGGTGACGATCGGGGTGTCGCTCAAGATGTACTTCAGCCATGCCCGGACGCTCGAGTGGGCGGCCGCCGTGGCCGACATCGCCCGGAGCCACCCGGCGGTGCGGTCCGGCGCGGTCGAGCTCTTCGTGGTGCCGACGTTCCCGTCGCTCGTCCCCGTCCGAGCGATCCTGACCGGGTCAGGCGCTCCGGTGCTGCTCGGTGCCCAGGACCTCGCCTGGGCCGACGAGGGTGCCTTCACCGGCGAGGTCTCCGGCGCCGAACTCCGTGAGATCGGGGTCGACCTCGTCGAGATCGCACACGCCGAGCGCCGCTCCCTGTTCCACGAGACAGACGACGAGATCGCCGGCAAGGTGCACGCGGCGTACCGCAACCACCTGCGACCCCTGATCTGCATCGGCGAGACCGAGCGCGCCGCCGACGGCGACCCCGCGGCCGCGATCGCCGAGGTCACCGCGCAGCTCGACCGGTTCCTGGCGACCGCGACTGCAGACGGCATCGCCGGACCGCTCATCGCCGCGTACGAGCCGGTGTGGGCGATCGGCGCCCCGCAGCCCGCGCCCGACGAGCACATCGTCGCGGTCCTGGCCGGCATCGAGCAGCACCTGGCGACCCGGCCGGAGCTCGCCGGCTCCGTCGCGATCTACGGCGGCAGTGCCGGTCCAGGCCTGCTGACCCGGGGTGCCGGACGCATCGGCGGCCTGTTCCTCGGCCGCTTCGCCCACGACCCCGAGGCGATCCGCACGATCCTCGACGAAGCCGAGGCGCTGGCCGCGACGCAGGACGGAGCACCGGCATGACCTCCCTGCTCGGCCTCTCCACCTACGCCTACTTCTGGCGCATGTCTGACCGCGTCCCGTCGCCGATGTCCCTCGACGACGCCCTGCGCGACGCCGCGTCGCACGACGGCGTCGACCTGTTCCAGATCTGCGACCACCTGCCGCTCGACACCGCGACCGACGAGCGCCTGGCCTCGATCCGGTCCCGGGCCGCCGACCTCGGTCTCACGCTCGAGGTCGGCACCCGAGGCACCCGGCCGGAGCACCTCGCCCGGTACCTGCACGTCGCGCAGCAGCTCGGCGCAACGCTCGTGCGCAGCATGTGGACGAGCGGCGACGACCAGCCCGACGCGGCCGAGACCGAACGACGCCTGCGGCAGGCGCTCCCCGCCTACGAGCGCGCGGGCGTGACCCTCGCACTGGAGACCTACGAGGTCGTCGCCACCGCCGACCTCGTCGCCGTCGTCCAGGCGATCGGCTCCGACAGTCTCGGCATCTGCCTCGACCCGGCGAACACCGTGGCACGGCTCGAACACCCGGGGGACGTCGTGGCGATGACAGCCCCGCACGTCGTCAACTGGCACGTCAAGGACTCCGCCTTCACCCGCTCACCGGGCTGGGTCGGGTTCCAGTACACCGGCGTCCCGATCGGCACCGGGGTCCTCGACCACGACGCCGTCCGCGCCGCGCTCGAACCAGACACCCGGGGGATCAACCGCGTCATCGAGTTCTGGCTTCCGTGGCAGGACGAGCACGCGGGCGCCGAACCGCTGCCGGGGGAGCCCCCCGCACAGACCACCACCCGCATCGAAGCGGCGTGGACCGAACACACCATCGAGTACATCAGGAGCAAGGAATCATGACCGACACCGTCACCACCCCCCACACCGTCGCTGCCGGATCCGGCACGGCCGACGTCACCGTCGCCGTGATCGGTGCCGGCGGCAAGATGGGCACCCGCGTCTCGAACAACTTCGCGAAGAGCGAGTACACCACCCTCTACAGCGAGGCCTCGCCCGCCGGCCAGGAGCGCATCCAGGCCCTCGGCCGCGAGATCACCGACAGCCTCGACGCCGCGAAGGCCGCCGACGTCGTCATCCTCGCCGTCCCGGACGTCCTGCTCGGCACCATCTCCGAGCAGCTCGTCCCCGTCATGAAGTCAGGCGCCAGCATCCTGACGCTCGACCCGGCCGCCGCCTACGCGGGTCTCCTCGCCAAGCGCGAGGACATCCACTACGCCGTGGCGCACCCGTGCCACCCGTCGGTGTTCCTCGAGCGCACCACCAAGGCCGAGTGGGACGACACCTTCGGTGGCATCGCCGCCCCGCAGGAGGTCATCGCGGCCTTCGACGCCTCGGAGTCGCTCGGCGACGAGGGCGACCGCGCCAAGGCCGTCGCCGAGGCCGTCATCACCACGATGTACGCCCCGGTCATCCAGGTGCACTGGGTCACGGTGAAGCAGCTGGCCGTGCTCGAGCCGACCCTGGTCGAGACGATCGCCTGCATGATCGGCGACTTCCTCAACGACGCCCTCGAAGAAACGGTCACCGGTGTCGGCGTGCCCCGCGAGGCCGCCCGCGCCATGCTCTACGGCCACACGTGGATCGCGCTGACCAACGGCCTGCGCGGCTCGAACCCGTTCTCCGACGCCTGCCACATCGCGATGGGCTACGGCCGCGAGAAGCTCATCAAGGAGGACTGGAAGCAGGTCTTCGACGACAGCGAGCTCGACTCGGTCATCGCGAAGATGCTCAAGATCGACGCAGTCCGGCGCTGAGCCGGACCGCCACCGACCACCGCGCCGACCCGTCAGCGCGCCCGGACCGGAACGCCCCGCCGACCCCCTTCCGGCGGGGCGTTCCCCGTGCCGTCGGCGGCCACGAACCCCCGCGGCCCCCACGCCTCGGCCAGCGTGATCGAGGCCACGCCCGGCACCGTCAGCGCCCGCACGGCGTCGGCGAACCACCGCGCGGCGGCCGGCGTGTGCTGCGCCGGGTCCGTCGCGTCCGGAACGGTCTCCGGGCCGTAGCCGTGCTCCACGGTCGCGTCCGCCACGACCCGGGTCGGCGCCGTCGCCACCGCGTTCCACCGTGGCCGCAGCGTCACCGGTCCCACGTGCAGCGCCCTGCCGGCGGCCAGCCTGGAGGCGCTGCTCACCACCCAGCGCTGCATCCGGATCGACTCGGTCACCTGTTCGGGCGACCGGTCGTGCATCTGCGGCGTCACGCTGCAGGTCAGGGGGCCGTCCCAGCCCGAGAACACCGCGATCGAGCGGTTCAGCTCGGTGAAGTGGGCCCGGGTACCGGCGACGACCTCCAGCGCGCCGACCGCTGCCGCCGCTTCGCGCAGTGCCCGCTGCAGCGCCGGCGTCGTCACGTGCGACACCGGGTCGAACGCCCCGACGCGCGCCACCGGCCCGCCCTCGAGCACCGCGTCGATCGCCGCGCGCAGCAGCACCGGGTCGTCGGTGACGAACCGGACGTCCAGGGGAGCGCCACCCGCGTCCCGGCGGGCCGAGGCGAGCACCGCCTCGGCGTTCGGGGCACCGAGGGTCGGCTCGACCAGGATCGGGAACCCGCGGAGCAGGTCGGCGTCGTCCGGGCGCGCAGCGACCGGTGCCGAACCCGCGAGCAGCTGGAGCGTCGGCGGCGGCGCGACCACGGCACCGGGAGCGGGCCCGTCGAGCGCCGCCAGGTCCGGGGCGGGGGAGGCCGCGCCTGGCGACCGGGTGCCCGGACCACCTGCTGGACCGCCCGCCGTCGCACGCAGGGTGAGCCCCTGCCGGACCGTCGTCCCCGGCGTGCTCGCGACCGGGAACGGCTCGGCGAGGGGCGTCGAGTACGTCTTGAACGAGGCGTCGGTCCAGTTCCGCTGGTCCTCGGTCTCGAACACGTCGCCGGTCAGGTCGAGCGACAGCGCGACCGGACCCGCCGTCCAGTCGAGCCCGGCGACGTCGACGGCCGGCTGGTGCGGCGCGATCCAGAACGGGAACACCGTCGCGGTAACGCCACCGGACGGGTGCCGCACCGTCAGCGGCTGCCCGGCCAGGGTCGGCGGGTGCAGGACGACGAGCCCGATGCGGTTGCGGCGGAAGGCCCGTGTGACCGTCCCGACCGCGGCGACCCGAAGGGTGTCGTCGTCGACGGTGACCTCGAGGACGGTGCGGACGACCTCGACGCCGTCGTACCGTGCGCTGGTCTCGATGCGGATGCGCCCATCGTCACCGTCCACCGTGCGTGTCAGCACGGTGTCGTCGGCGGTGCGCCAGTCGTGGTCGCGGACGACGAACCGGACGGCGCGCAGGACGAGCGTGCCCCGGAACGTGACGTCGGCGAGTTCGGCTCCGCGCAGGGCCAGACGCCAGGGCCCGACGGACACGATCTCGTCGTTCGACGTCGCAGTCATGGTGCATGCCTAGCACCGGTCAACCGGTTGGGCAATGATGGGTGTGACGGAGCAGCGCTGCTCCGAGGACGGAGTCCCACATGACCGCACGACTCGACGGCCGGACCGCACTCGTCACGGGAGCGGGGTCCGGCATCGGCCGCGCGATCGCCGACCGCTTCGTAGCCGAGGGGGCCACCGTCGTCTACGCCGACCGCGACGCCGATGCGGCCGCCGGTGCCGCCGCCGCAGCCGGCCCGACCGCGATCGGCCTCACGATGGACATCGCCGACGAGGCGAGCGTGACCGCGGGGTTCGCCGGACTGGCCGAGCGTGGCGCGAGCCCCGACGTGGTGGTCGCGAACGCCGGTGTGCAGCTGTTCGGCCACGACGCGAAGGTCGCCGACCTGTCGCTGGAGACCTGGGACCGCACGGTCGCGGTCAACCTCACCGGCACGTTCCTGACGATCAAGCACGCCGTCCGGGCGATGCTCGCGAGCGGCACCGGCGGCTCGGTCATCGCCACGGGGTCGCCGACCGGCCTGAACGGTGAGGGCGCCGACTTCGCGGCGTACTCCTCGACCAAGGGCGGCATCCACGCACTCGTCCGGGCGACCGCGATGGCGTACGCGCGGCACGGCATCCGGGTGAACACGGTCGTGCCGGGCTACACCGAGACCGGCCTCGTGTCGGCGATCTCCGGTGACCCCGAGGCCCGAGCCGCGATCGTCGCCCGCACGCCCCTCGGCCGCCCGGGCACCCCCGACGACGTCACCGGCATCATGGTCTACCTGGCCAGCGCGGAGTCGTCCTACGCCACCGGAGCGGAGTTCCGCGTCGACGGCGGCATGACGAGCCTCTGACCCGTCTCACGCCCGCCGCCGGACCCGCCGCACCGCCCTGGAGGCCCGGTGCGGCCCCGTCAGGCCGTCTCGCGCCCGGCGAGCAGCGCGCCCAGGGCTGCGGCACCGCCCGCAGCGTCGGGCACGGTCACCATCCGCGCCTGCCCGCCGCGGAGCCGCGCGACCAGCCCCGGCCCGGACCGCACGACGTAGGCGACGCCGCGGCCCGAGATCCGGTAGCCCCAGCCGCCCCACTGGCCCGGGGTCACCTGCTCCCACCCGCACGACTCGATGCGCTCCAGCGGGACGCGCATGAGGGGGATCCTCGTCCAGGTGGACGTGAGCCGCATGCCGCGACGGTCGACGGTGAGTTCCACCCGCGCCAGCACCAGCACGGCGATCCCCGCGATCACCATCGCCAGTCCGGAGACGACCGCCGTCGTCACCCCGGCCGATGCCGTCCAGACGGCGGTGCCGACGCCGAGGACCACGACGACCGCCCCGATCACCGCGAACCACCGGCTGCCGACGCGTGCGCGCCAGGCGACGCGGGTGTCGGGCCCGACCGCCAGGGGAGCGACCTCGTGGGCCGGCACGGGTGCAGCGACCCGGAACAGTGCGAGCACGGGGACGGCGGCGACCACCACGGCGACGAGCAGGAACGGGACCGTCCACCAGGGGGACAGGGTGCCGTCGCCGGCCGTGTTCGTCCACGCGAGCACGACCCAGGCCGAGCCGAGGGTCCCGGCCAGCAGGTTCGCGACGAGCAGGACCGTGGCTGCTGTCCGCCTGTCGCGCCAGCGCAGCGCGGAGAACGCGAGGACGACGGCCACCAGTGCCACCGCCAGGGTGACCCAGAAAGCCGTCCACGGTGACCCCCAACCGTCCGCGGTGCCGTCCGTCCGGAAGTGGATCGCGATCCGCGCGGGCATGGCGGATGCCGCGAGGACCGCGGTGAGCACCAGTCCCACCGCGACCAGGAGCCCTGGTGCCGTCACGGCCAGCCGTGTGCCCGTGGTCATCGGTCGAGTCGTCATCGTGCCCCCTTGATCATCGTGAACAGGTCGTCGAGCGAGACACCCAGGGTGTCCGCCTGGTCGCGCAGCTCGTCGACGAGCGTGCGCAACCGGTCGAACGAGGCGTTGCCCGATCGCAGGACCGTCGCGCCGCGGCCGCGCCGCAACTCGATCAGTCCGTCCTCCTGCAGCAGCGCGTAGGCGCGCAGGACGGTGTGCATGTTGACGTCGACCGAGGCGGCGAGGTCCCGCGCAGCGGGCAGCCGTTCGCCGTTCCGCAGCTCGCCGCGGGCGATCGCGTGCCGGATCTGGGTGGCGACCTGTTCCGCCAGGGTCGCTCGCGCCTGCGGGTCGACGGTGATCAACATGTTTGCATTCTATGCGAACAATCCGACATCGCACCAGGGCTGCTCCACCCGTTCGGACCCTGTTTGGCCGCGGAACGCAGCACGTGGTTCCGCGGCTCCCGGCACGCGTACCGTCCGTCGCGATGACCGAATCACCCACCACCACTGCCCCGTCGAACTACGAGTCCGCCGACGGTGTGGACCCCCTGCACGTCACCACCTACCGACAGGTCCGCAAGGCCGCCCGCCGCGGACACGCACTGCCCGGCGACGCCGGTGAGCCGTCCCTGGCCGACCTGGTGAACGCCCGGAAGAACGGCACCGCCGAGTCCCGCTGACGCAAGCTCACGATCCGGTCTCGACGAGGTCTCGATCGGGACACGACGACGCGAACAGCACGAGGGTGCTGCCACGATGACGTCCATGGTCTCCTTCCGGTCCGCACTGCCCCTGGTCGTCGTGAGCGCGGTCCTCGTGTCGGGCTCGCTCGCCGGCTGCTCGGCCGACGACGACGCAGCGGCGCGGCCGACGTCGACCCCGACGCCGACCTCGGAGACCTCGGACGTCCAGCCCGCGGGCGGCGCGACGGACCCGATGGAGGAAGACCGGAGTGCTGCGGCGATCTGCGGCCAGATCACTGCGCTGGAGACGATCTCGCTGAACGCGACGGTCGGGCGAAGCCAGGGCGATCTCTCCGAGGCGCAGTACCAGGCACTGATCGCGGCGGAACGCTTCGGCTACGAGCACCTGTCGAGCACCGACGAGGAGCTCGACGACGCGATCGACTACGCGCACGAGTACCTCGACGCGCACCCCGCACCGACGTCCGGGCCGGCGCTCGAGATGACTCCCGAATGGGAACTCGTCGGGCGGACCCTGATCACCGCGTGCCGGGGTGCCGGGTCGAACGTCGTGGGCACCGCCCAGTACGGCGGCTGACGACCCGGATCATGGTCCCGTGACCGCCGTCACGAGCGCGTCGAGCGCGCGGTCGAGCTCCGGCATCGTCACGGCGCCGTAGCCGAACACGATGCCCGGCGGCGTGCTGCCCGGCGCGAGCCCGTACTCCTCGAGCGTCGCGACGAGCACCCCGGCGTCCGCCAGCCGACGCGCGATCCGCGCCCCCTTGGTCGGACCCGACCACGTGACCACCGCATGCAGTCCGCCGTTCAGGGCACGGGCCTCCAGGCCGGCGACGTCGCCGAGCCGAGCCGCGATCCGGGCCCGGCGGTGCGTGTAGTCGCGACGCACCCGACCGAGGTGCCGCCGCAGCCCACCCGTCCGCAGCAGGTGCACGAGCGCGGCCTGCACCGGTTCGGCGACGACCGCGCCACGAGCCCGACGAGCGGCGAGCACCGCCTCCGTCACCGGGGAACCCGTCGCCGCGACGGTCGGCAGCACGACGTACGCGCAGCGCAGCCGGGGGTCGAGCGTCTTCGAGAAGCCGCCGACGTGCAGCACCACGCCCTCGGCGTCGAGCGCGGCCAGTGCGGGCACGGGAGCACCACGGTGCCGGAACTCGGAGTCGTAGTCGTCCTCCACCACCACGGTGCCGGTGGTGGCGGCCCAGGTGAGCAGCCGCCGGCGCCGGGCGACGGGCATCACCGACCCGAGCGGGTACTGGTGCGTCGGGCTGACCAGGACGGCGTCGACCGGTCCGGCGGCCTCGAGCGCGTCGAGGTCGAGGCCGTCCTCGCCGACCGGGACGCCCACCAGGGATCCACCAGCGCTCGTGATCGCACGGTGTCCGGTGCGGTAGCCGGGGTCCTCGACGACGACGACGGGAGCGCGACCCAGCAGCCCCCGCAGCGCCTCGGTGACGAGCGACAGCGCCTCCGAGGTACCCGCGGTCACGAGCACCCGGTCGACCGTCGCCGTGAACCCGCGGGTCAGGCCGAGCTGGGCGACGACCTGTGCCCGCAGGTCGGGGGAGCCGAGCGGGTCCGCGATCGCGTTCCGGAGCGGGGCCGATGCCGCTGCGCGCCAGGCTGCCCGCCAGTCCCGCTGCGGGATGGCGGTGACGGCGGGGATGCCCGGACGGCAGTCGATGAGCGGAGCGGACGGCGGAGCGGCCGCGACGCCGACCGCGCCGGAGCCGGAACCGGCGGTGTCCGTGCCGACGGCCGACGGTGCACCCGCGGTCCGACCGTGCAGGTCCGCCGCGACCCGTGCGAGGGCACCGTGCCGCGTCCGCAGGTACCCCTCGCCGTCGAGCTGCTCGTACGCCGCGACGACGGTGCCCCGGGCCACCCCGAGCTCCGCTGCCAGCACCCGCGTCGATGGCAGCGGATCGCCTTCGCGCAGGGTGCCGTCGTGCACCATCCCACGCACCCGTGCCACCACACCGGACACCTTGCTCGACTGGTCCATCGTGATCGCCCCGATCTGGTCCAGGCACCGGACCACTGCTGACCCTAGCGTGACGACATGCCCACCTCGAGCTCCGAATCGGAACCGCCCACCGACGGCCCCTCACTCCGCGTCCGTCGCCTGCGGGACCGCCAGTCCGACGCCCCCGCCGTCCTGCACGCGATCCTCGCCGAGGCGCACCTGGCCCACGTCGGCATCGTCCGCGGTGGCCAGCCCGTCGTCCTGCCGTTCCTCTGCGCCGTCGGGGACCTCGGTGACGGCCCCGTCCTGCTGCTGCACGGCTCGACCGGTGGTGGGCTGTTCCTCGACGCCGGGGCGGAGGGCGTGCCGGTCGCCGCCACCATCACCCACCTGGACGGTCTCGTCTTCGCACGCTCCACCAACGACAGCTCGGCGAACTACCGCAGCGCGATGGTCGCCGGCCGCGCCACCGTGGTGCCGACCGACCTGCGCACCGAAGCGCTCTGGCAGGTGGCCGACCACCTCATGCCGGGCCGCCGGGCCGAGGTGCGCGAGATGACCGCGAAGGAGGTCCGCGCCACCCAGGTCCTCCAGCTGCCCCTCGACCGCGCGAGCGTCAAGGTCCGAGCCCACGGTGTCGGCGAGGACCCGGCGGACGGTGAGGACCACACCGTCTGGGCGGGCGTGCTGCCGCTCGCGGTCCGCGCCGGGGTCCCGATCCCGGGGGACATCTCGGGGGACAGCCCGGTGGACGCCTCGGTCGTCGCGCTGTCGGCTCGCCTCGACCGCCTGGCGGCCGACCGGGGGGCCCGGATCGCCGCCGTCATGCGGGTCACGCCGGTCTGAGCCCGGGTCCACCGCCGCGGGCCGGCTCCGGAACGCCCGTGCGCGCCGTCGGAGTGGCCTGCGAGCGGTGCTCGTTCCTGTGACCAGCTGCAGGAACACTCCGGCGCTGCCCAGCCGCGTGCACCGCCGTGACCAATACGTTACTTTCCGGACCGCCGAGTGGTCCCGACCCGGAAGGACCCATGGGACGCCACACCCTGCCTGCAGCAGCCGACGACCGTCAGCCCGCGCGAACGCACACGCACCCCGCGGTCGACCCCACGCCGCTGACGCCGGACACGCAGCAGTCCCGTCCCCGTGGTCGCCGTTCGGCCCTCGGCCCCGCGGCCGCCCGCTCCACCTTCGTCGAGCACCCGAAGCCGGCCCGGACCGTGCGGATGCAGCCGCGTCCCGCCCCCGTCGCGTCGTCGGCGGGCAGTGCGGTGCTGAGCCGGACCGCCACCCTGCGTGCCGAGCGCGCCGTCGACCCGCGGCACATCCGCCGTTCCGCCAACGCGAAGCGCGCGGCCATCCTGCTCGCCCCCGCGATCGCGGTGACCTCGAGCCTGACGCTCGCCCTGCCCGCGAACGCCGACACCCTGCCCGCGGACACCCGTTCCGGCACGACCACGGCGCAGGACGCCCAGACCTTCACGGTGGCGCACGACGTCCAGGTCCCCGTGGTCTCCACCGACGGCATGACCACCACGACGACGATCGTGTCCTACCCGACGCTCGACCTCCGCTTCGGGGTGACGACCGCGCAGGCACAGTCCGCGTTGTCCGCCGCACTCTCGGCCGGGGGCGACCGGGCCACGATCGTGCAGACCGCCCTGCAGTACATGGGGGACCCGTACGTCGAGGGCGGCGCGAGCCACGAGGGCATCGACTGCTCCGGGCTCACGATGGTCGCCTACCAGGCGGTGGGGATCCAGCTCGTGCACTACGTGCCGACGCAGGACGCCGTCGCGACCACGATCCCCGAGTCCGAGGCACTGCCGGGCGACCTCGTCGTGTACGACGACGAGGACCACGTCGGCCTGTACCTCGGCCAGGGGCTCGTCCTGCAGGCACCGCACCCGGGCGAGGTCGTCGACATCGTCCCGATGTACTCGGCGGCGCACCACTTCGCGCGCGTCCTGCCCGCCGGCAGCTGACCCGGCCAGCCGTGGTGGTGACCAGCAGGACCACCCGGACGGGGCGTCCCCACCGATCACGGGCCTCCCGTATCCTGGAGTGATGGCTTCCGACACCCGCACCCCGTTCGAACAGCAGCAGTCTGCTCGTCCGCAGGTGCGCCCGCGCACCGAGGGCTGGAAGCAGGCCACCGACACCGACGGTCGCCCGCTGCTGCAGTTCGCGTCCCCGAAGCGTGGCAAGCCGCCCGTGCACCTGGCCGACCTCACGGCCGAGGAACGCGAGGCCCGCGTGAAGGAACTCGGCCTGCCCGGGTTCCGCGCCAAGCAGCTCGCGACCCACTACTTCCAGCACTACACGTCCGACCCGGCCAAGATGACCGACCTGCCCGCCGCCCAGCGGGAGCAGCTCGTCGCCGGGATGCTGCCGCCGCTCCTCACCGAGACCCGGCGGCTGGCGACGGACAACGGCGACACGATCAAGTTCCTCTGGAAGCTGCACGACGGCGCCCTGGTCGAGTCGGTCCTCATGCGCTACCCGGGCCGCATCACCCTGTGCGTCTCGTCCCAGGCCGGGTGCGGCATGAACTGCCCGTTCTGCGCCACCGGCCAGGCGGGGCTGACCCGCAACATGTCCACCGCCGAGATCATCGAGCAGATCGTCCGGGCCAACGCCGCGATCGCCGCCGGTGAGCTCGGGGGCGATCCGCGCAAGGGCGGCCACGACCGCGTCGACGCCGAGCGCGTGACGAACATCGTGTTCATGGGCATGGGGGAGCCGCTCGCGAACTACAAGCGGGTGATGGACGCCGTGCGGTTGATGGTCGCACCGCAGCCGAACGGTCTCGGCATGAGTGCCCGCGGCATCACGGTGTCGACCGTCGGCCTGGTGCCGGCGATGATCAAGCTCGCGGACGAAGGGATCCCGCTCACCTTCGCGCTGTCCCTGCACGCACCCGACGACGAGCTCCGCGACGAGCTCATCCCGGTGAACTCGCGCTGGAAGGCCGACGAAGCGATCGACGCCGCCCACAACTACTACGTGAAGACGGGCCGTCGTGTCTCGATCGAGTACGCGCTCATCAAGGACATGAACGACCACGCCTGGCGAGCCGACCTGCTCGCCGAGAAGCTCAACAAGCGCGGCAAGGGCTGGGTGCACGTCAACCCGATCCCGCTCAACCCGACGCCGGGCTCCGTGTGGACCTCGTCCGAGGTGCACGTGCAGGACGAGTTCGTCCGCCGACTCAACGCCGCCGGCATCCCGACGACCCTGCGCGACACCCGCGGCAAGGAGATCGACGGGGCGTGCGGGCAGTTGGCAGCGGCCGAGTAGGTCGGTCCGGTTCGTTCGGGAGGCACGGTGCGGGTTCGCACCGTGCCTTCCGTCGTTCCCGGGGTCGCGCTCACCCCGTCGATCCCCGGAAACCCGGGGGACACGTGCCGTTCACCCGACTGCGACACGCCCGGGAGGGACGACGGTTGGCAGGGCCCCCGGGGCGTGTGTAAAGTAATCACTCGTTGCCGCTGAGGCGGAGAACGGAACGGCCGAGACGGTCACAGGGTGCAAGCCCTGGATGCGCAGTCCGGACGGGGTCCCGCTCAGGCAACATCCCCCGAAGAAGTCGAAGTGATTCGACGTGTCTGACGGTGGAACAAGACGAATGCCTCTCTGGTGGAACCTGTGATGGGTCGAGCGGGGAGTGCGTCTGGTCCTTGAGA
>NZ_MJGL01000018.1:1632-1863 GCF_001864855.1 Curtobacterium sp. MCBA15_005 | reverse complement strand
GCTCGAGCAGCAGCACGCCGCCCGACCGGTCATCCAGGTCGGCTTCATGCGCCGGTTCGACTCCGGGTACCAGGAGCTCAAGGCGCTGCGCGAGTCGGGGGCGAACGGCGCCCTGCTCGCCCTGCACCACGCGCACCGCAACCCGACGACGCCGCCCAACTTCAGCGAGTCGATGCTCATCCACGACTCGGTGATCCACGAGATCGACATCATCCCGTTCCTGACCGGCGA
>NZ_MJGL01000018.1:0-923 GCF_001864855.1 Curtobacterium sp. MCBA15_005 | reverse complement strand
GCGATCACGAGCGTCGAGGTGAAGAAGCCGCGCAAGAACTCCCTCGCGCCGGCCGACCTGCCCGAGCCGCAGTTCGTCCTGTTCACCACCGAGTCCGGCACCATGGCGATCGTCGAGATCAACGTCAACGCCCAGTTCGGCTACCAGGTGACCACCGACGCCGTGTTCGAGTCCGGCGTCGCCTACATCGGCCGCGACACCTCGCTCTCGCTCGCCGCAGCCGGGGCGACCTCGCAGGGCGTCACGCCGTCGTTCAAGGAGCGGTTCGCCGCCGCCTACGACGAAGAGGTCCAGCGCTGGGTCGACGCGGCCCGGACCGGCGGCATCGACGGGCCGAGTGCCTGGGACGGCTACACCGCCTCCGTCGTCGCTGAGGTCGCCGTCCGGGCCCAGCAGTCCGGCGCGCACGAGGTGGTCGAGTACGCGGTCACGAAGCCGGCGTTCTACGACGAGACGATCGACGCGACCGCACCGGCCGCGCTCGCCGGGGCCTGATCGATGCCGAAGATCGCGCTCGACCCGACCCCGTTCCACCACGACCTGTCGCTGCTCGAGTTCCCGCGCAAGGTCGCGGAGCTCGGCTACGAGTACCTGCAGCTCACGCCGCACAAGGACTTCATCCCCTTCTACCGGCACCCGAAGGCCGACGACGACCTGGTCGACGCGTTCGCCGCGGCCTGCCGTGACGCCGGGGTCCAGGTGGCGAGCGTGCTGCCCGTGCTGCGCTGGTCGGGCCCGGACGAGGATGCCCGACAGGCCGCGGTGCGGAAGTGGAAGCGGGTCATCGAGATCACGAAGCGCCTCGGCGTGGACACCATCAACACGGAGTTCTCCGGCCGCCCCGAGCGTGCCGAGGAGTCCGAGGACCAGTTCTACCGGTCGATGGAGGAACTGCTGCCGATCATCGAGGACGCCGGCATCCG
>NZ_MJGL01000017.1:157074-162438 GCF_001864855.1 Curtobacterium sp. MCBA15_005 | reverse complement strand
CCGACTTGCGTTGCGCGCCGTCCGTCGTGCGTCTCGGCGCACGACGTGCCGGCAGCCGCCGCCGTCGTCACGGGCTGGGCGAAACCTCACGCGCTCACGTTCGCGAGAACTGTCGCTCAGCGCGAAATCTCGCCCCCGGACAGCACCCCGGCACCCCTCAGCGCCGTCGCCACCACCGCCGCGGCTTCGCCTCGAGCCGCGCCTGCTCCGCTGCCCGCGCGGCCGAAGCCATGCGCACCTCGCGGCGTTCCCGCCAGGCGAGCACCTCGGACTCGACGTCCCGCATCGGCGTCACCACCGGAGGCCCGCCGAGCAGCTGCCGCCGGGCTTCCTTCACCCGCGCGTTGAAGTCCACGAGGACGTCGCGCACGTCGGTCTCGAGCGACAGGGCATCGAGGGCGTCGTCGAGTTCGGCGTCCTCGGTCCGCAGTGCCAGGGCCGGCGGCGCGATGCCCCGGATGTCCTCACGCTCGATCTTCGACTTGATCCACCAGTCCGGGTCGTGCTGCCCGTCGAGGCCCGGCAGCGGCTTGCCGTGGTACGGGTTGCCCTCGAAGACCCCGCGCCGCTCGGCCTCCGCGATCTGGGCCCGGGCGTGCGCGGCGACGTCGGCGGCCTTGAGCAGCCGACGTTCCTCGCGTTCCGAGCGCACCTCGTCGGGGTCGAGCGACCCCCGCTCGATCTCCTGGTCGACGAGCTGCTGGTAGCGGTAGCGGGCGGCCCTGCGGAGCCGGTCCATCCGTGCATCGACGTCGTTCATCGTCAGGCCATGATGCCCCGCGCCCCCGAGGGGCTGTCCAGCCCGGTCAGGACTTCTCTGAGACTTCTTCGATGGTGAGCGCAGCCTGGATGAGCGCCAGGTGCGACAGCCCCTGCGGGAGGTTGCCCATGAAGTCCCCGTCCACGGCGCTGAGCATCTCGCTGAACAGCCCGACGTCGTTCGCCTGCGCAACCATGTCGTCCATCAGCTGCTTCGCGTCGTCGATGCGTCCGACGCACGCGAGCGCGGCGGCGAGCCAGAACGAGCACGCCACGAAGGGGGACTCCTCGTCCTGGATGCCGGAGTACCGGTACACCAGCGGCCCGTGCTGCAGCTGCTCCTCGATGGCGCGGATCGTGGACTCCATGCGCGGGCCACGGTCGAACGCCGACATCGCGTGCAGCAGGATCGAGCAGTCGAGCGCGTCGGTGCCCGGGTACATGACGTAGTGGCCGAGCTCCTCGTTCCACCCGTTCTCGGCGACCCAGTCCTCGATGAGCTCGCGGTTCTCGATCCACTTCTCGCGCGGGCCGTCGATCATCCCCGCGTCGTGCAGCTCGACCGCCGCGTCGAGCGCCTGCCAGCAGCCGATCTTGCTCGTCGTGTAGTGCTGCGCCTCCTGCAGCTCCCACATGCCCGAGTCCGGCTCCACCCAGCGGTGGCAGGCGTCGTCGGCCAGGTCCTGCAGCACCGAGGCCGTCTTGCGGTCGAGCACGTTGCCGGCTCGGACGTACTGGCGCATGATCTCGAACACGTCGCCCCAGACCCCGAGCTGCAGCTGGTCACCGGCGCGGTTGCCGATCGTGACCGGTCCGATGCCGTTCCAGCCCGGGACGTCGCGCTCCTCGACGGTGTTGCTCTTCGACCCGTCGAGTCCGTAGAAGATCGGCATCGTCTCGTCGTGCTCGGCGATCGTGCGCATCACCCACGACACGGCGGCGTGCGTCTCCTCGCGCAGGCCGAAGCGGGTGAGCGCGTGCACCGTGTACGCCAGGTCGCGCACCCAGGCGAACCGGTAGTCCCAGTTCTTGCCGCCGGTGCGGTCCTCGGGCAGGCTCGTCGTCGGGGCCGCAGCGATGGCGCCGGTGGGGGCGAAGATCAGGAGCTTCAGGGCGAGGGCGCTGCGCTGGACGGCGTCCGACCAGGGGCCGTCGTAGCTGAACTCCTTCGACCAGGTCGACCAGTTCTCGATCGTGCGGTCGACCCCCTCGAGCGTGCGCTCCGGTTCGGGCAGGAAGATCGGCTCGTCGTACGTGCCGACGATGGTCAGGATCGACTTCGAGCCCTCGGCCGTCGTGAACCGCCCCGAGAACCGGGGGCCGTCGTCGTGCACCGGTTCGAAGCCCTGCTCGACGATCGCGATGGTCACGCCATCGACGCCGATCACCGTGCCGTTCGCGGTGTCGAGTCGGCGCGGTTCCGCGGTGTTCAGGATCGTGCCGGGCACGACCGCCCACTCCATCTCGACCGAACCGTCGACCCCCTGCACGCAGCGGCCGATCTCGGCCCAGGGCAGCCGTCCGGCCACTCCGGTGACCATGGCGTCGGTCACGGTGGCGGAGCCGGACGGAGTCGTCCAGGTCGTCACGAGCACGTTCGTCCCCGGCAGGTAGGCGCGGGACACCTGCGCCTGGTCGTCCACCGGCCGCAGGGCGACGTGTCCGCCGTGCTCGGCGTCGACGATGCTCGCGAACACGGGCGGTGAGTCCATCGACGGGATCGGCAGCCAGTCGATCCGGCCGTCGAGCGCGATGAGGGCGACCGTCCGCCCGTCGCCGATCGCACCGTACGAACGGAGCGGGACGTACCCGTTCGTCCGTTCCTCGTTCTCGGTCGCGTCGGGGGTGTCTCGCGTGCGCTCGGTCATGCGTCCAGCCTGCCCCGGCCCCGGTGGCGACCATCAGGCGGACGTACCCCTCGTGGAGAACGCACGCCGGGCCTCCAGCCTGTGGAGAACCGCCGGAGCACCGCCGGCGAACCGCCGAAGCACCCCGGAGCACCGCCGACACGCCCACGTGACTTGCGCATCCCGGGCGTGTCGCACTAGCGTCGTCCTCCTGCCGATCGGCAGACCGCCCGCCCCGGGCACACCGGAAGGACCGCGCATGCGCGCCGTGCAGCACAACGAGGAACGCGTCGAGCTCCAGCTCGCCGCGGCCGCCGTGCTGCCCGAGCAGCAGTGGTCCCTCCGCTATCTCGCGTAGGCACGCGACGTCCCACGACGCCTCGTGCCCACCCGGCCCGGGGCGTTCGTCAGCACCGCCTCCTTCCGCCCGCCACGTCCGGCGACGACCAGGAGGCCCGGCGTACGACCGTCTCGGACCGTCACCTCGACCGTCACGAAAGCGAGACGACTCCATGAAGAAGATCAACGACCGATTGCTCAGCTGGGCCTCGATGCTCGAGGACAACACCGAGCAGCAGGCCCGCACGACCGCGCGCATGCCGTTCGTGTTCCCGCACCTGGCCCTCATGCCCGACGCACACCTCGGCCTCGGGGCCACCGTCGGGTCCGTCATCCCGACCCTCGGCGCGATCATGCCGGCGGCCGTCGGCGTGGACATCGGCTGCGGCATGATCGCGGTCCGCACGCAGTTCACCGCCACCGACCTGCCCGCCGACCTGCAGGGGCTGCGCGAGCAGATCGAGCGCGCGATCCCGCTGTCGGCCGGTGCGTCGAACCGGAAGATCGTGGCGACCGCCGCGCCCCGGATCGCCGAGCTCGAGGCGATGGCCGAGACCGCCCGGTTCGACCCGGACGGCGTGCACGGCGGGTGGCGGAACCAGCTCGGCACGCTCGGGTCCGGCAACCACTTCATCGAGGTCTCCCTCGACGAGCAGGACCGGGTCTGGCTCTTCCTGCACTCCGGGTCGCGAGGCGTCGGCAACAAGATCGCGCAGCGGCACATCAAGGTCGCCAAGAAGGCGATGGAGCGGTGGTGGATCCAGCTGGCGGACCCCGACCTGGCGTACCTGGTCGAGGGCACGCCGGAGTTCGACCGGTACATCGCCGAGCTCCGGTGGGCCCAGCACTTCGCGCTGCTCAACCGCGAGGAGATGATGGACCGCGTCGTCCGGCAGCTGTCCGAGGCCGTCGGCACGCCCGTCGACGAGCGCGAGCGGATCAACTGCCACCACAACTTCACGCAGCGTGAGATGCACTGGGGCAAGTCCGTGTGGGTTTCGCGCAAGGGTGCGATCCAGGCGAAGGCCGGACAGCCCGGCCTGATCCCCGGGTCGATGGGCACCGCGTCGTACGTGGTCGAGGGACTCGGCAACAAGCCCTCGCTCGAGTCGTCCCCGCACGGTGCCGGCCGGCTGTTCTCGCGGAGCGCTGCCCGGCGGACCTTCACCCACGAGCAGCTGCGCGAGGCGATGACCGGCATCGAGTACCGCGACACCGACGCGTTCCTCGACGAGATCCCGGCGGCGTACAAGCCGATCGACCAGGTCATGGCGGACGCCGAGGACCTCGTGTCGATCCGGCACACCCTGCGGCAGGTCGTCAACGTGAAGGGCGACTGAGACGCGCCCACCGACGGATGGGAGGCCCGTGGCGGCACCGCCACGGGCCTCCCGTCCGCCACGTGGCGGACCGCACGGCCCGGCGCGCCCCGGACAGGACGGCACGCGTCGGGCACGCTGGGGCGTGATGAGCGACACGGCGGAGCACGCAGCGAAGGAAACCGGACGACAGGTCCGGCGAGCGGCCGACAGCCGTTGGTTCGAGGTCACGGCACGCGCCGGGTTCGTCGGCAGCGGCATCGTCCACCTGCTGATCGGGTACCTGGCGATCCTGCTCGGCATCGGCAACGCGTCCTCCGGCGGCGAGACGGACCAGTCCGGTGCGCTGCAGCAGATCGCCGCGGTCCCCGGCGGGGTGTTCCTGCTCTGGCTGATCGCCGTCGGCACGGCCGCACTCACCGTGCGCCTGATCGTCGAGGCGATCGTCGGCGGCCGTTCCGACACCACCCGGGGGTGGCTCGCCCGGCTGAAGGACGTCGCGAAGGCCGTGGTCTACGGCGTGATCGCGTACTCGGCGGCCTCGTACGCGCTCGGTGCCGGGTCGAGCTCGAGCAGCTCGTCGCAGAGTGCCGCGGCGAAGACCCTGGCGACGCCCGGCGGGGTGTTCGTGCTGCTCCTCGCGGGGGCGATCGCGGTCGCGGTCGGCATCGGCCTCGTGGTGATCGGCTGCCGTCGGTCGTTCCGCAAGCAGATCTCGCGACCGTCGGGTCAGCTCGACCGTGTGGTCACCGTGCTCGGCGTCGTCGGGTACGTCGGCAAGGGGATCGCCGTGGTCATCGTGGGCGTGCTCATCGCCGTCGCGGGGCTGCAGAGCGACCCCGACCAGGCCACCGGCCTCGACGCCGCGTTCGACGCCGTGCGGAGCATGCCCGGTGGGGTGTTCGTCCTCGTCGCGATCGGCATCGGGTTCCTGGCCTTCGGCGTCTACAGCTTCTTCCGCGCGCGGTTCGCCCGCCTCTGACCCGCGGGTGCACGGACGACCGGACCGGCGCGGACTTTCGCACTGCGCGACACCTCACGGGCAGAAGCGGGCGTGAACTGTCGCTGAGCCCGTGAACTCGCAGCCGCAGCCGCAGCCG